>DAOUFU010000213.1:0-2093 GCA_034429275.1 Anaerolineae bacterium
TCGCGAGATGAATTGGTCGCGCTCGTCAAAGAGTCCGAGCCGGATTTTCAGCGCCCTGGTGGGGATTTCGAAAGCTGGTATATTCGCGACGCGGTGTCAGGGGAGTACCTGCGCGGCTTTGAACATTGGGACCGGGTAGATGGGGCGGTGCTGCGCTTCATTCTGAACGGTCCGCTGCATTGGTTGGGGTTGGTGGACCTGGCAAATGACGGTACACTATGTCGCCTGACCGTTTATGGGCGGGCCTTGTGTGGCGAGACCGAGTGGCCCGATCCACCAGAGGACCGGCCATCAGCCACCATTCAGCCGGATGGAACGATACTGGTTCCGCGCACGGTCAGTCGTTACGAACGTTTCCAACTGGCACGAATCACCGAATGGCGCGCGGCGGGTGACCCTTATGTGTACGCTCTGACAGCGGCAGGCCTGGCGCAGGCCGCACAGCAAGGGTTGCAACCGGCGGCGATCCGGGCATTTGTCCGACGCATGGGAGGCGGCACACTGCCCGAAGCCGTCGAACGAATGCTGGATCAGTGGGACCAGGCCGGTCAAGCGGGGGCCTGGATGTCACGTGCGGTTATTCTGCGCACAGAGACGCCAGCGTTGATGCAAACAATCACCGAGGCACCTGAACTGCGGCGCTACCTGGGCGCGGCGCTTGGGCCTACGGCGGTTATTGTCCGGGCAGGCCAGGAAGATGCCCTGGCGTCTGCGTTGCAGCAGCATGGGATATTGGTTGAATTCGATGAGTGAATCCGACATCGTAACTCACATACGCATCCCGGCCACGCCGCCGCGTCGGCTGTTGGAGGCATTTGGCGAGGCATTTCCGCGGCAGACGCCCGATGTGATGGTTCGCGCGCCTGGGCGTGTGAACCTGTTGGGTGGGCATGTGGACCTGCACGAGGGTACCGTGCTCGCGATGGCAATCGATCGGGGAATCTGGCTGGCGGCTGCCTTAAGCGCGACAGAGCTGGTGACACTCTATGCTGCCGACTTGGGCGAGCGTGTGACCTTTTCGCTGCGCCATCTGGAGCAGAAAAAGGACGTGGTTGGGGGTGATCTTCCGCGCTGGGCGCGTTATCCGGCAGGGGTCGCCTGGGCACTGCAGCAGCGCGGGCTGACTCTGGCCGGTCTGAATGTTGTCTTCATGGGCAACCTGTTGATGGCCGCCGGCCTGAGTTCTTCGGCAGCAGTTGAGGAAGCCTTCGCGATCGCTTGGCAGTCGTTGAGCGGATGGCATCTGCCCCTGGCTGAACTGGCCGGGGTGGGGCGCGAAGCCGAGCGGAACTATATGGAGATAGGCATTGGCGTCCAGGACCAGTTTGTCAGCTTGCATGGACGCGCCGGTCATGCCTTGTGGCTGGACTGCCGCACACTGGATTACAAGCACGCCGCGTTTCCTTCCCGGGCGCAGATCGTGGTGTGCGATACGAACACACGGCGCGAACTGGTGAAATCGGCCTATAACAACCGGGCGGGAGATGCTCACGCTGCGGCGCATACCATCCGGCTGGTCGAGCCGCAGGTCAAGACTCTGCGCGATGTCACCCCTGAACAATTGGAAAAATATCGCGGTGTGCTGAGTGAGACGCAGTATAAACGCGCGCGGCATGTGGTCACCGAGATTGAGCGGGTGCAGCAAGGATTGGACGCGCTCGATCAGGGCGATGTGGTCCGCTTTGGTCGCCTGATGAATGAGAGCTATTGGAGCGCCCGGTGCGATTATGGCAGCAGCTCGGATGCGCTGGATGCCATGTGGCAGGCGGCGACTCGTCACTCCGGGTGCTATGGTGCGCGGTACAGCGGCGGTGGCGAAGCCGGGGCCGTTGTGGCACTGGTAGATTCGCTGGCCATCGAAGACTTCATTGCCACCGCGTCTGCTTCATACCAGCAACAGACCGGGCGCGAGGGCCAGCTGTTTGCAGTCCATACGGCTGCTGGGGCTGGGGTGCTGTTCTGAGGGCAGGGGACTCATCATCAGTGGGAGCCTTGTCGCCGGTAAGATGAAACCGGCACGGGGCGAATATGCCACCAGGGTGTGGATAGGGGGAAGCGGTGGCCCGCTATGAAGAGCGCTATGAAACGACCTG
>DAOUFU010000214.1:0-48585 GCA_034429275.1 Anaerolineae bacterium
GCGGCGCGGCCCGGTTTTGGCCGCGCGGGGGTGAGGCCGGGCAACCCCCACAGTCTCATGCCCCGAAAATGGAATACGCCCAACGTTAAAAGCGCATTGGCGGAACGCGTTTTTTTCAGTATGCTAAGAGCGGTAAATGGTTGCCATACTGACGTTAGCAGGGGAGGGCATCATGGGTCTGGATGATCTGCGCAGCGCGGCGCTGGAACCCGAAGAGAGCGAACAGGATTTTTCGGCGCTGGTGGAGCCGGTTGCCGGAAATGAGCGCCTGTTCGGTATGACGGCGGTGGAGCGGATGTTTGTCTCGATCGGCTGCTTTATCGTCACCAGCCTGGTGGGGTTTGCCATCCTGCTGTTGCTCGACAAAATCGCCGTCTAGCCGGCCACTGCGATCGCCGTATGGAGCGCCCGTACCGCTCATTTCGCGGGGTGCGCAGAGCGCTGTAGCGCGGCGGCTGGAGAATTCCGATCACTGCTGATGGGGTTGTCTTGGGGGGGATGCCATGCAAAACGCCCGCTCGCGCATGACTCTTGGAGAATGGACCTCGCGAGTCTTCGTCGCACTGTTCCTCTATGTGTTGTTTCTGGGCGCGTGGCGGCTGCGCGATATCCTGCTGCTGGCGTTCTTCGCGACCATTCTGGCGATTGTGCTCCATGTGCCGGTGGCGGCACTTCAGCGCATGGGGCTTCCGCGCGGGCTGAGCGTGCTGATCTCGCTGGTGGGCATGAGCGCCCTGGGGACGCTGCTGGTCGTGCTGATCGTGCCCGTCATGGCCGAGCAGGTGAGCGCCCTGGCCAATGAACTGCCGGACCTGATGCAGAGTGCGCGAGACCAGTACGATTCGTTGAGCCGCGATTATTCCTGGCTGCCGAAGATCAACTGGGACCAGGTGACCGAGGGCAGCGTGCCCGACTTTGTGATGAACCAGGCCGGGACCATGTCGCGCGAGGTGTTCCCCTTCCTCAGCGGGGTGGGTGGCGCGATCACCAGCCTGTTCTTCGTGCTGTTGATTGCGATCTTCTTTGTGCTCGAACCCTTTAACTACCTTGAGCTGCTGCTGATGGCAGTGCCGCGCAGCTACCAGCCGCGCGCCCTGGAGATTTTTCACCGCCTGGGCACGCTGCTGCAGCGCTGGTTCATCGGGCAGATGATCTCGATGACCAGCAGCGGCATCTTGATCGCGCTGACGACAGGCTTCATCTTCAAACTGCCGAATGCGGCGGCGCTGGGCGTGATCGCCGGGGTGATGGAATTTGTGCCCAACTTCGGCTCGATCATCGCGCTGATCCCGGCCATTGTCATTGCACTGGCCAAAGACCCGATCCTCGTGCCATTCGTGATTCTCAACTACCTGGTGGTCCAGCAGGTGCAGAGCAACATCATCATGCCGCGCATCATGAGCCGCCAGATTTCGATGCCCGCCGCCGCTATCCTGCTCGCCCAGATCATCGCGGGCGCGCTGTTCGGTGTGATCGGCATCCTGCTGGCGCTGCCGATGGCGATTGTGGTCAAGGTGCTGCTGCGCGAGGTCTATGTGACCGACCTGCTCAACACCGCCGAGACGCGGATCGAGACGCGCACCCGTGCCAACGGCACGCGCTTCACGGTGGTGACCAGCCGCGCCCAACGCCCGGAGCAGCTCTCGCCGGGCGAGGCGGCTTCGCTGCTGGCCGCCGGGGAAGATGTCTTCGCGGCGGGCGAGGGGCAGGTGGTCGAGATCGTCACGCCGCCGTCGCCGGTCGCCGAACAAAACGCGCGCACCCAGCAGGTGGTGCTGGGCGCGATCCTGGCGCTGGTGGCTGCCCAGGCGCTCGCGCTGATCCATTCACTGCTGTCCTCGCGCGAGTAGCGATTTCCGCAACCTGGCCGGGCGGCGCGCGTAATAGTGTGCAGAATGCATCGTCCGGTAGGGGGACTGACTCACCATGAAAAACAACGAACGTGTCGGCGTCTTGAGTGGAGCCTTCTTTTTGTTTGGGCTGGCCGCGCTGGTCTGGCTGGATGCGGTCTGGCCGGGCATCCTGGTGTTGATCGGGCTAACGGCGCTGCCCATCCTGCTGGTCGAGGAAGGGCTGCTGATGACGCTGTGGATCGGCACACAGATGAGCCTCTGGCTGGTGGGGCTGCCGCTGCTGATCCGCGCGGGCAAGGTATGGCCGGGCGTGCTGGTGCTGGCCGGGCTGAGCGCGGTGATCGTGGCCCTGGTCAACCCCGATGACCTGCAAAAGCGCCACAAAGCCAGGCTCGCCGGGCGCACGGCGGACCCCTATTTCGGCAAGGCCAAGCGCGGCATCCCGGTTCCTGGGCAGTATGCCGACGATGATGACCTGCTCGATGACGAGTGCGACGACTGGAACGACGAGGACGAGGACGCGCCGCCGTCGGCGCGCCGATCCGGGCATCGATGACCTGGCGAGGGTAGGGAGATGGTACCGATTGAACGGCGCAGCATTGGGGACCGGCTGGAAGGGGCCAGCGGCGGGTTCTTTCTGATCGGGCTGGGCGTGCTGTGGCTGACCGGCCTGAGCTTCTGGCCCTGGATTTTGGCCGTCTTCGCGGTGGATTCCGCGTTCAAAGCGCTGATCAAGCAGGGGCTGCGCGGCGTCATCTCAAGCGTGTTCTGGCTGGTCGGCTTTCTGGTCCTGTTTACGACCGGCACTTTTTGGCCCGGCATCCTGATCCTGGTCGGTCTCAGCATCGTGCTGAACGCGGTGATGCCCGCCAGCAGCGAATTCCGCCCCAAAGAGAAGCGCAAGCGCAAAGCCAAGCGCACGCCTGCCGCGCGCCGGCGACCGGTGGTCTACGACGACGAGGACGAGTGGGACGAACTGGATTACATCCTGGCCGACGACCTGGACCACGACTCCGACCCGGACCGGTGAACTGCCCATCCGCGCCGCGTCCCTCACCGCACTGAAAGGCAGCGCCCATGACTATGCCGCTCGCGCATGACGACTGGCCCACCCACGACTGGATCACCGCCGACGCCGCCGCCGTCGGCATCGACCCGGCGGCGCTCGACCGCGCGGGGGATGTGCTGAACACCCGCTATCCCAACCTCGATACACTGCTGGTGGCCCGCCATGGGCGGCTGGTCTATGAGCGCTATGCAGGCACGCAGGCCGGGCGCGACCGCGTGCGCGGCGTGAAATCGGTCACCAAGAGCATCACCGGGCTGCTGGCCGGCATCGCGCTGGACAAGGGTGACCTTTCCGGCCTCGACCAGATGATCGGCGCGCTGCTGCCGGAGTCGTTCACCTCGACCAGCGACGAGCGCACGCGCAGCATTCGCATCCGCGACCTGCTCACCATGCGCTCTGGCCTGGATTGGCGCGAGTGGGAAGGCAGTACGCTGGAAATGTTCGCCAGCGCGGACTGGGTGCGCTTTGTGCTGGCGCGCCCGCAGGCCCACGATCCGGGGCAGGTGTTCAAGTACAGCACGGGCGATACTCACCTGCTGGCGGCGGCGATCCAGCGGCAGAGCGGGCTGACCCTGCTCGATTATGCGGATGCCTACCTGTTTGGGCCGCTCGGAATCACGCAGCGGCGCTGGCTGACCGATCCGCAGGGCATCTGCATCGGCGGCTCGGAGCTGAAGCTGCGCGCCCGCGATATGGCGAAGATCGGCCTGCTGATGCTGCACGACGGGGTCTGGGACGATCAGCGCATCCTGCCGCCCGGCTGGGCGGCGGAATCGGTTACGCCGCACGCGGACGCGGGGCCGGGTGGGCGGGACTGCGTGCCGCTGCATTACGGCTACCTGTGGTGGCTGCGCAGCCAGGGGCCGCATCCCAGCGCGCTGGCGGTGGGCTACGGCGGGCAGTATATCATCACCGTGCCCGCGCTCGACCTGGTGGTGGTGATCATGGGCGACCTGCGCAAGGTGCCCAAAGACTTCAGCGATAACCGGATGCTGTGCCAGTTCAACCTGGTGCAGGACGTGATCCTGCCGGGCGTAGAATAGCGCCGGGCTACGAGCCGCCCGTTTCCACCAGCCACTTGAATTCGCTGAGGGTGGTGGTGCCGCGAATGCGCACGCGCGGCAGCAGCAGGGGCTGCTCGCTGAGGTGCCGCATCCCGGCGTGAGTCGTCACTGCCGCCGCGATGCCCACCTGATCGACCACGGTCAGCACCGCGTCGCTGTAGCGCCCGCCCGGATAGCAGAAAAAACGCGGGCGCACGCCGATCTGCGCTTCGATGCTCTCCACACTGCCGAGAATCTGGTAGACGAGACAGTCATAATCGCAGCCGACCGAGAGATCGGGATGACTGCGCGAGTGGCTCTGGATCGCCATGCCCGCGCGGGCCATCGTGCGCGCCTGTTCCCAGGTGAGGTAGCCGGGTGTGCGCGCATCGAGCCATTCGGTCACCACAAAAAACGTGCCGACCATGCCGCGCGCCCGCAGCAGGCGGAAGGCGTGATCGTAGGCGTCGGCGTAGCCGTCATCGAAGGTGAGCGCGACCGGGCGCGGCGGCAGCGGCTGGCCTTCGCTCAGCGCGGCGTAGAGGTCGTCCAGCGTGATGGTGGTATAGCCGCTGCGGGCCAGCCACGCCAGCTGCTCGGCGAAGTGGGCGGGCGTCACCGAGAGATCGAGCCGGTAGCGGTCGGCATCCGGCGGCGGCACGCTGATGTAATGGTACATCAGCACGGGCACGCTGATCCGGCGGCGGGTTTCGTCGGGGTGGGCGGCGGGCTGATCGGCGCGGGCCGATGGCGCGGGTTCGCCGACGAGCAGCGCAATCAGCGCAAGCAGGATCGCGAACAGGAGCTTTCCCCCGGAACGTTTGGCCTCACCCCCGCGCGGCCAATACCGGGCCGCGCCTCCCCCTCTCCAATCGCGATTGGAGAGGGGGAAACTGAGCGAAGCGAAGGAGGGGGTGAGGCCGGTTTCAGGCATCAGACGGAATCTCCGCAAAGGTTACCGGTGGTCACCGCAGCCGGTCCCAGTAGATGTGGGGTGAGCCGACCCGCATGAAGATCAACCGGTCCATCGGCGGAAACCACACCGTCTCGTACTGGCCGTTCATGGCGGCATAGGCGGATTGATCGTCCAGCCACACTTCGAGGATCACGTCCGGCTGGAGCTGGCCGATCGAATAGGCGTAATCCCATTTCATGTGGCCGGGCTTGTAGTCGGGCATGTACTGGCGGTCGGCGGGCAGGCGGGCGATGGTTTTGTCCACCTTGCCGAGGATGTCGATATAGGTGCGTTCGGTGAAATAGGGGATGACGCCCACGCCGCTCAGCGCGACGGTGGCGTCGGGCGTGGTCAGCGCGTCGAGCAGCAAGGCCGACTCCACCTTGATCTGCGACTCGCCGGAGTAGCGTTCCGGCTTGAGCAGCAGCAGTTGAGGCAGCGAATCGGTGGTCGAGAGGTAGTTGGTGATCACCAGCAGCGAGGGGATCAGGATGATCATGCCGATGCGCAGCGAGCGCGCGGTGGGGCGTGGGCCGCTCATCACCGTCTCGCCCGCCGCGCGCAGCCCCTGGTAGAAGGCCGCCAGCGTGAGCATCAGCAGCAGGAAGAGATGTGGCATCCCCAGCGCGAAGTAGCGATTGGCCCCGCCGATGTCTTCCCACGCATCGCCGCCCACGTAGATGCTGTAGAGCATCTGCGCGGTGGCGAACCACGCCAGCAGCCGCACCGCGCGGTCCTGGCGGAACAGGAAGATTCCAAACGGCAGCGGGCCAAAGCGCACAAACAGCCGGATGAAGATTTCCAGCCCTTCGAGGATGCGCAGCACCAGCGGATAGCCCGCCATCTTGAGATAGTAGGTGTTGGGCAGCCATTCGCCGTAGTACCAGCGGCGCAGCGCGATCTGCGGCCCCATAAACAGGACCAGCATAACGACCCCGATCAGCGCGTGCCGCCAGAAGCTGCCGCTGCGTCCGCGTTGCGAACGGTCGTTGAACATCATGAAGGCGGTCAGCGCGCCAAGCGGCACCGCCATATCCATCCGTATCGCGGTAGACGCGCCCAGCAGCACATACGCGCCCCAGGGCACACGCCCGGCATCGAACGCGCGCAGCGTGAGCAGAGTCGCCCAGGCCAGCACCAGCGTCAGGATGCTGACCTCAGTCCCGCGCAGGCTCCAGATGTTGAGCGGCAGGTAAAAGCCGGTGAACAGCGCCGCGCCGATGCCCACCCAGGGATTACCGCTCAGCCGCTCGCCGATGCGCCGCACGACGATCATCGTCAGTGCCATGAAGACGGCCCCACTGATCAGGATCGGCAGACTGGTCTTAGAGTCGTCCAGCCCGACGCGGTGCCAGAGCGCCATCCATGCCACCCAGCCGGGGTTGGTGAATCCCTCGACTCGTTCGCCGGTCAGGTTCCACACCAGCCCGTGACCTTCTGCCCAGTGCCTGGCGTAGCGCATCGAGATCATCATGTCGTCGAACAGCACGTAGTAGCGCTTCGTTTCGAGGATATAGCTGTTGGCGTCGATGGTGGGGCTGGTGCGCAGGATGAACGCGCCCGCATAGAGCAGGTAGCCGATCACCAGAAGGGCGAAGAGTGGGGTGGGGCGTCGCAAACGGGCCATGAGTCGGGTTCTGTGCGCACAAAGGGCCGGATGATCGCCGCGAATTGTACCCGGAGGGCGGGCAGCCTGCCAGGGGGCGCGAATGCGACAGCGCCCCGCAGCCTCATGCTCCGAACATGAGATAAACCCGTTGGCACCCTTTGCTCACGCTCTGCGGCGATCCCTACTGCACGGTGATCTGCGTATTGATCACCGGCGAGGCGGCGGGCACGCCATCCACCGTGATCGGCAGCTCCGCGCCCGTCTGCGGATCGATCATGCCGATCTGCAGGCGGGCCGGGCCGGGCGCGGCTTCGGCGGGCAGGCGCAGCATCCAGGCATCGAGGATCGACTCGCCGGGCCGCCAGAAGCGTGTATGGTACCAGCCCTGCATCGGCGCGCCGGACCATTCCGCGATCACCGAGCCATCCGCTGCGCTCAACAGCCGCACAAAGACCGCGTAATCGGCAGCGGGCGGGGCCTCTGCGGTCGGCTGCCAGTAGAGCGAGAGCACGACACGCTCGCCGCGCACCCAATCGAGCGTCACCACGTCGTAGCCCACAAAGCGCGCGAATCCGCCCACAATCACCGCGTCCTCGCGCAGGGCGTTGGGGCGCATCGGGGCGGTGCGCGCCGCCGGGTTGAGCGTGAAAGCCTCGTAGCGGAAATTGCCGTCATCGGCGGCCAGGCTGCCATCCGGGTTGAGCGGGATCGGCTCCAGGACGGTCGGCCAGGGCGCGCCATCCCAGCCGCGCACGTCCAGCGTGTGATACGCCATGGCCGCGCCCGCCTCCGCCTCAAGCGAATTGGGAACCAGCCCGGCATAGCGCGTCAACATGCGCCCGACCGAAGTCTGCACATACACATCCACGCCGTCCAGGTCTTCCAGGCGGGTGGGCAGCGCCGCGAACGCGCGGCTGTTGCGGATTTCCCAATCGGGGAAGTAGAACGGCAGGCGTTCTTCGCCGGGGATGGCGACCACCGGCGCGCCGTGCTCGTCAGCGTAGCGTTCGAGCATGTGGACCACTCGCATCAGCGAGGGATTGCCCGCGTCATATTTGGCGCGATCATCGGGCAGGCCGCCATTGCGCCAGGCGGTCACCGTGAATTCGAGCGCGGCGGCCAGCGCGATCCCGGTCAGCGCGGCCAGCGCCAATCCGCCGAGCGTGCGTCGCACCCTGCGCGATGCCAGCCAGGGCCACAGCCAGCCCTCGACCAGCGCGGCGGCCAGCGCGATCATCAGCGGCACAATGGCGAAGCTGAGGCGGTAGTGATAGGAAAAATCGAGGAACCAGACCACCGCGTAAGGCAGCGTCAATCCGCCGATCACCCAGGCGGTCTCGCGGCGCTCCGCTGCCAGCCGTACCCAGGCGGAACGCCCCGCCCAGGCCAGCAGCGCGATTCCGGCCACGGCCAGCGCCCAGTCGCGCGGACCCATTCGCCCTGCCGCGCCCAGGTCGCCGCGCACCCAGCGCCACAGGGAATCGAGCGGTTCCGGCCCACTCAGCGCATCCCATTTGAGGGCGGTGGGCAGCGTGCCCGCCAGCAGCAGCAGGATCGCCAGCAGGGGCAGCGCCGCGCGGCGCGGTGAGCGGCAGTTCACCACCAGCCCGCCCGCGATCAACCCGGCCAGCACGATGATCCAGCCCCATTCCTGGCCGGAGCGCTGGGCCAGGTCGTGCCAGTAATCGGCGGGGAAGGTGACCGGCGTGTGCCCCAGCAGCGCGTTGCGCACGTACCACATCCCGCCGAGCGGGACGCTCGCCGCCGCCGCGATCAGCGCTATCCGCAGGCGCGGCCATCGCCACAGGCGCAGGCCCCAGCGACCGCGCACCCGCAGAAAGTCAGCCGCCACGACGAGCATCACGCCGAGCGCTAGCGCGCCGCCGGTGGGCTTGGTCCACAGCGCCCCGGCCAGCATCAGCCCGCTGATGGCGGCGCTGCGCGCCCCATCGGCGGAGCCAGCGCGCCGCCAGGCATCCACCCACCACGCCGCCGCCCCAGCCACATACAGCGCCAGCGCGATTTCGAGATCACCGGCGGCAGCCCAGGCGGCTACATGCGGGTAAACCATCCAGCCCGCCGCCGCGATCAGCCCGGCGCGGCGCGTGCCCCACGCCATCCGCCCCAGCGCATAGGCCGCCAGCGCCGATCCCACCAGAATCCAGGGCAGCAGGGCGCGGGCCGCGTGATCGTCAAAACCTCCGCCTGCCGCCTGCTGCATCAGGGTATAGCCGAGCGGGAGCAGTTGCGGGTAGTAGCCTATCCCGGCGGGGATATGCTCGCGCAGCAGGAATACGCGCGCGTTATAGGCGTAGACCCACTGCGAATCGTAGGCCAGGAAGGGCCAGTAGGCGCTGACGAGCACATTCGCCAGCAGCAAGAGCACGAGTGCGACGAGCAGCAGCCGCTCACCCCGGCTCAGGCGGGCGGGGCGCGCGCGCAGATCGCGCCACCGTTCGCGCCGCCAATCTGCGCCGCGCCGCCAGGCCATCGCCGCGCCCGCCGCCGCGAGGATCGCGGTGCCTGCCAGCGTTCCAGCGGGGGCGAGCGTTCCCGCTGTGCCGAGGGCGAACATCCACGCGGTGGTGAAGAGCAGACCCAGCGCCAGCGCCAGCCCGGCGATCACGCCGCGATCGCGCGCAGCAGGGTGATCGGGGATCAGCGCCAGCGCCCAGGGCAGCCCGACTCCCAGCGTGATCCACGCCGCGAGCGGGAACAGGGTGAAGGTGGGGATGAGCCAGTCGGGCATCGCGTGTTATTCCGTGACGGGGGGACGGATGCGCCGGGTCAGCGCCTGCCCCGCGAGAGTCCACAGCCAGGCCGCGCCTACGCCCACAAAGACGGAGGCGGGCATCTGAAGCGGCAGGTAATAGCGCTCCCACTTGACGGGCGTGCCGTACAGGCCGATCACCAGCGCCGCGCCCCAGATCAGCGCCAGCCAGACCGCGCCCGCTCGCCAGGATGAGCGCGCCCGCACCAGCCCGGCGATCAACAGCAGCAGGCCGAGCGCTCCCCACACCGGGCCGCCCAGCCGCCCGGCCAGCCCGGACGATTCGTAACGGTCGATGTCGGCAGCCAGCCAGCCGTACCACTGCGGCACTTCGGCATACTGCGGGCCGGACCAGAACAGGCTATTGACCAGCGTCCGGCCCCGGTCGAGCGCGCCCTCATTGGCCAGCCCGTAGAAGCGGCTGGATTCGGTCAGGTATTCCAGCAGGTCGCCGCGCCACTCGACCACCTTTTGGGGGATCATGGGGTCAAAACGCCACCAGGCGGGGTTCCACAGCAGGAAGACCAGCGCCATCACCAGGCCGCCGCCGATCATACGCCGCAGGGTTCGGCCATCGGTGGTGAGCCAGAACCTGCCGCCGGGCCGGAAGGTCAGCGCCGCGAAGGTGGGCAGCGTCACCAGCAGCGCCGTGTGTTTGGCGGCGATGGCCGTGCCCGCCGCCAGCCCCAGCGCCAGAGTCCAGCCCCACAGCGCGCGCGGACGTGGCGCGGGGCTGCGTTGAGCGCGCATCAGCATCAGCCCGGCCAGCACGGTCAGCGCGGCAAAAGCGGCCAGCGAGCCTTCCATCATGGCGCGGCGGGCGTTGAGCAGCACATTCGGATGCGTGGCATAGGCGAGGCTGGCGATCCAGGCGGCGGCGCGCGCCAGCCGGGGATCAATCCCGGCAGCGACCAGCCAGGCGATGGCGAAGACGGCCCACACGGCCACCACGCCCAGCAGCGCCGACGACAGGCGCGCCGCCCTCAGCAGGCGATCGCCGGGCACGTTGCCTTCGGCGTGATTCCAGGTCCATTCGGTCCAGTTTCCGCCGGGGTCTACGAAGCCCCAATACCAGCCCCGGTTGAGATCGCCCACGCGGAACCCGGCCAGGTCCCAGGCCAGGCCCATCGCCATCTTGCCGACAGTGCCGTTCAGCAGGCGGAGCTGCTGTTCCTCCCATTGGTCACCGACCAGGTCCGGGTTGAACAGCACAGCCTCCAGGTCGCGCTGCTGGACCAGGTAGTGATAATCGCGGCTCATGAAGACCAGGGTGGATTCGTCGCCGTGAAAGGGGGTGAGCCTCACCCCGGCCAGCACATAGGCAGCCAGGGCCAGCAGCCACAGCCCATCGAGCGCGCGCCGCCAGACCCTGCACGGCCCGCGCCCATGTGAACTCGCCCGAACGCCATCGGCAGTCATGAATGTACACCCGTCCTTCAGCCGTACCACAACGCGCGCGTTAGTATACCAGCATCATGGGGGCCTGTCTGCGGCGGACTGCCGGCGGCTGGCTGACGGGTGTCCGCCTGGCGGGTGCCCGACCAGCGGGTGCCCGGCGGCTATTCATCCTCGCGCAGGGTGACATCCGCCGCGACCACACGCCGCGCCTCGCCGGAATCGAGGCGGACGACCAGCGCGCCATCATCATCCACTGATTCGGCCACGCCGCCGAAGGTGGTGCCGTCCAGTGCGCTCACCGTCACCCGGCGGCCCAACGTGACCAGCCAGTTCTGCCAGGCTTCGCTCAGCGCCGGGCCGGAAGCCGCCGCCCAGTGATCGACGCGGTCGAGCAGGCGCGCCAGGATCACCCGGCGATCGACACTTCGCCCGATGACCGGCTCCAGGCTGATGGCGGTGCTTTCGAGTTCTGTGCCGGAAAAATCGGCGCGGATGTTGAGGCCGATTCCCAGGATCACCGCCGCGAGGCGGTCTTCATCCCAGGTGGCTTCGGCCAGCACACCGCCCACCTTGCGCCCCGCGATCAGCACGTCGTTGGGCCACTTGAGCGCCAGGCCCGGTACCTGCCAGTCGGAAAGGGCCTCGGCGGCGGCCAGCCCACCGACCAGGCTGAGGCGCGGCACTTTGCGCGGTTCCAGGGTGGGCCGCAGCACCACGCTGACCATCAGGCTGCTGCCGGGCGGCGCGACCCAGGTCCGGCCCTGCCGCCCGCGCCCGGCGTGCTGATAGTCGGCGATGACGGCAGCGCCGTGAGGCGCGGGGTCGGCGCTGAGCGCCCAATCGCGGGCGATATCTTGAGTTGAGCTGACGGCATCGAAGACTCGAAACGGGCGCGCGCCCAGCACGGCGCGCAGATTCTCGGTCGTGAGCGGGTCGGGGATCATAAGCGCTGCCTTTCATCTCCAATCGGCTGTGATGTATACCGGTATTGTGTGCCGGACCTGCGCGAAAATCAACCTGGTTTCGCCGTGCGCTGGGTGTGAGCAAAAGTTGACAGGCAACCCCTTGACAAACCGGGCACTCGCCGAACGGACGATCTGGCCTCATCCCCACCTTCGCCGCGCCCTGCGGGCGCGTTGTCGGTTGCCCCCTCTCCGAAAATTTTCGGAGAGGGGGCGAAGCGGCCCGTTTTTGGCCGCTTGGGGGTGAGGCCAGCCATTCGCCTCTCATACCCGATCGCAGGGCCAACGGGCATCAGGGGCAGGCGATGCGCATCAACCGAAACAGTTTTTTGATGCGTTTGCCCTGCCGGTTCGCTGGCGCAACCGGGGCAAGGTGGGGTAAAACCTTGTGTAGCGTGCAACTTGATTCCAAATAGAAGCGCTGCTGTTTGGGTACTATTTTTTGGCTAAATGTTTGAAAGGACTCGTTTGTATGACTCTTCACCCCCGGACGGAACGCGACGCAGTCATCCTCAGCGGCGCGCGCATCGCTCAGGGCAAGCTGTTGGGCGCGCTCTCCCCATTCAATGCGGTGCAGTTGGGCCGGTTCGCCGCCCGCGCCGCACTCGACCGCAGCGGGATCGATCCCGCCAACCTGGACGAGGTGATCATCGGGCAGGTGCTCTCGGCGGGCAGCGGGCAGGCGCTGCCGCGTCAGATCGCGCTGGGTGTGGGCGTGCCCCCCCATGTCGGCGGGATGCAGGTCAACAAGGTGTGCGGCAGCAGCCTGAAGGCCGTCATGCTGGCGGCAGGACTGATCCGCGCCGGAGACGGCGACCTGTACCTGGTCGGCGGAGTCGAGAGCATGACAAACGCGCCCTTCCTGCACCTGGAAGGGCGCGCCGGGCATAAATACGGCCATGTCGAGATCAAAGACGCGATCATGTGGGACGGCTTGTGGGATCACATCGAGGGCTGGATCATGGGCGAGGCGGCGGAACTGATCGCGCGCGAGTTCGAGATCAGCCGCGAGGAAATGGACGCCTTCGCCGCGCGGAGTCACTGCCTGGCCGCCGCCGCGACCGAAGCCGGACGCTTCGCCGGGGAAATTGTGCCGGTGGAGATCGCCGGGCGCAAGGGCGCGGTGACCGTCTTCGACCGCGACGAGTCGATCCGCCCGGACTGCTCGCCGGAGTCCTTAGCCGCGCTCAAACCCGCCTTTTTGGAGGATGGCCGTGTCACGGCGGGCAACTCGCCGGGATTGAATGATGGAGCCGCCGCGCTGGTGGTCAGCAGCCGCGCCTATGCCGAACGGCACGGGCACGCGCCGATGGCGCGCATCGTGGCCTATGGGCAGGCTGCCGTCGAGCCGAAGTACCTGTTCGCCGCGCCGATCAACGGCATTCAGCGCTGCCTGGAACGCGCCGGGTGGACGATGGCGGAGGTGGACCTGGTCGAACTGAACGAGGCATTCGCCGCGCAGGTGCTGGCCGACCTCAAGGGACTGAAGCGGGCCGGGCACGACCTGCCGCTGGAAAAGCTCAATGTCAACGGCGGGGCGATTGCGCTTGGCCACCCGATCGGCGCTTCGGGGGCGCGCGTGCTGGTCACGCTGCTGCACGCCCTGCGCCAGCGCGGGCTGCGGCGCGGAATCGCGGCGCTGTGCCTGGGCGGCGGCGAGGCCGTCGCGCTGGCGGTGGAACTGGAGTGAGGGACGCTCAGCGTTGAGGCAGGGCGGGCGAAGGCGTGCCGCCTGGCAGCCCGATTCGCCCGGCGTACCATTCTTGCGCCACCAGGCCGCTGCCGTGCGCGATGGCGTAGTTGACCGCGAAGCCGATCAGCGCGCCCATCAGCGGGATGAATTTGGCCAGCGAGCGCCCGATCACGCGCAGCGCAAAACTCATCAGCGCGCGGACGGCGCTTCGCGAGAGGCCCGCGCTGCCGGACATGATCATCGCGCGGCGAATCTCAAGCTCGGCCTTGCCCGGCTGGGTATGCCCATAAGCTTCCGCGATGAACTGCACCAGGCTGCCCTGCAGCCGCAGCGAGATGAGCAGGTCGGCAGGCAGCGCGATCGGCAGAGTCATGAAGCCGCCCAGGCCGGTCAGCGCGCCGACGATGCCGCAGCGCACCGCCTGCCTGCGAATCACCGCGCGCACCAGGTCATCGTGATCTTCAAAGGGACGTTCGGCCTTCATCTGGCGGTAGGCTTCGTGCAGGTGCTCCACGCTGGGGTTGGAGAGCCGGTTGAGCGTGCGGCGCAGCATCCACGCCGCCACGCCGAAGAAGATCAGCGGCAGCACGCACAGCAGGACCACCGCCGCCGCCAGCCAGAACTGCCACGAGGATAGCAAATCTCCGAGCATGGGCTGTCCCTCCCTCAGGATGCGATGTCAGGGCATGATGTAGTAGGCCCCGGTGCGCGGGCCGATCTTGCGCAGGTGCTCGCGCTGAACGAGATCGCTCAGGTCGCGCTGAAGCTCGCTGACCTGGGCATCAGCACACATGGCGCGAAACTGGGCGAAGGTCAGGCTGCCGTGCGCGCGCACGTAATCGAGCGCGGCGCGCTGGCGCGGGTTGAGGTGGGCGGGCGGCTCGGCCTGCGTCGAGGCCCGGTCCTGGGCCGGGCGCGCACTGAACAGGCGCACGCTGACCCGGTAGGCGCTGGCTTCGATCTCCGGCGCGCGGTGACCGTGCCGGTCCATGTCGGTCAGCATCCGCAGCACGCCGTGGCCGGGTGCGTCGATATAGCCCCACTGGAACAGGCCCCAACTGATGCGCGGGTTGCGGCTGTAGCGCCCGGTGAGCACGTGGTGCGCCCCGGTCATATAACCGGGCAGGCCGCCCGGACTGGTGATCACCAACTGGTCGGCATAGAGCCGGATCTCGATGGGCGTGCCGCGCAGCCGGTAATCGCGGTGGCAGACGGCATTCACCAGCGCCTCGCGCAGTGCAACGGTGGGATAATCGGGCCGGGCGTCGTCCTGGGCGTCGGGACCGCCTCGCTGGGGCATTTGTCCCTGGATGGTGTCCCACATCTGGTCGAGCAGGGGCACCAGCGCACCCCGCAGATCGACCTGAAAGACCGGCGGCGGCGCGCCTGTATCCAGGCTGGGCGATCCCAGCAGGCGCACGAAGCGCGCGCCGGTATCCGGCAGCCAGCGCTGTGGATCGCGCCCGAACAGCATCAGCCCGGCGACGGTGACCTGGCCCTGGGGCGTGACCGCGCCCATGCTCAGCAGGGGGATCGGGTCGGCAGGCGTCCAGCGTCGTCCGCCCACGTCGGCGCGGCGAGTCATGAAGGTGGCGAGCAGCTCCGGGTCCAGGTCGCGCGGGGTCGCGCCGGGCACGATCTCGCTGTCGAAGTCGCCCACGGCGCGCGCCGAGATCACCGCGCGGATTTCGTCGCCGCCCAGTTCGCGGTTGGTCGCGCCTTCGCGCACCAGCACGCGGCCATCGGCCAGCGCGTGCACCTGGGTGCTGCGCGGCACGCGCACGGCGATCACCGGGCCGCCCGGCCCGGCCAGAATCTCGTAGCGATCCAGGGGCAGGCGCGGCACACAACGCGCCGATGCTTCGGCCAGCGCTCGCACGACTGCGCCGCCATCGACCGGCCCGGCATACGCGCCGCGCTCGGTCAGGCCGATCACAATCGCGCCGCCGTCCACGTTGGCGAAGGCTACCGCGCACTCGGCCAGCACATCCGGTTCCGGGCCGGGCACGAAGGCTTGCAGTGGGCCGGGGCCATGCCGCGTCATCAGGGGATAGTCGAAGGTCTGCATGGCCTCAAGTGTAGGCCAGCGCGGGCCGATTCGCCAGAGAGTCAACCTTAAAAAATCGGTGCCCGGCCAGGCAGAGAAGTGCTAGAATCCCGCGTAAGGATGGGTTCTTGCACAACGCTTTGAGAGGGCGCTATGAACAGATTTGTGTGGGGCTTGGGGCGGTGCCTGGGCATCGCCATCGTGGTTGTTCTGCTGGCAGCGCCCGCTGGGATCGCTGCTGCCCAGGACGATCCCGGCTGGCAGCGCATTCTGCCGGGCGGCGAGACGCGCTGCAGTTGGGATACGCCGTTTCATTTCTTCGCCCGCGATGGGGCATCGGATAACCTGCTGATTTTCTTCCCGGGGGGCGGGGCGTGCTGGGACGCGGCCTCGTGCAGCGGCACGCGCTACCTGCGCGAAGCATACGGCATCGATCAGCCGCCCCAGCGCGAGGGCATCCTGGATATGGACAACCCCGAAAATCCCTTCTTCGATTATGACATTCTCTATATCCCCACCTGCACCGGCGACGTGTTCACCGGGAACACGGTCAACACCTATACCACCGACGATGGGCAGAACTTCACCATCTATCACCGGGGCTTTGTCGATGCCCAGGTTGCGCTGGAATGGGCCTATGAGCAGTTCGCCGCGCCGGAGTCGGTCTTCATCGCCGGGTGCAGCGCCGGCAGCCTGGGATCGATTGTGCATGCCCCCTACATCATCGAGCACTATCAGCCGGCGCGTGTCACTCACCTGGGCGACGGCGCGGGCGGCTACCGGGGCACCGCCCAGACGGTCGCGCTGCAGGCCTGGAACACGGTGGACGCCATGCCCGGCTGGCTGCCCGAACTGGCCAGCATGACGCCGGAGACCTTCGCCTTTGAGAAGCTGTTCACCGTGCCCGCCGCTGCCTACCCGGACGTGATCTTCTCGCAGGTGAACCGCAAATCCGACCCGGTGCAGGCGATCTATATCGCGGCGCTGGGCCTGATGCCCTACGCCGAGGCGCTGGCCGAGAATCACGCCCAGATCGAGGCGGGGACCGATTCGTTCCGCTACTATACAGCCTGGGGCAGCGGCCACTGCCTGATCGACTCGCCGGACTTTTACCGGATGCAGACCAACGGCGTTCGCCTGCGCGATTGGGTCGCCGGGCTGGCCGCCGGGCAGCCGGTCGAGAATATCGAGTGTGTGAACTGCACCACGCCGGAGTGGTATACCCCGTGAGCGCGCCCCGGCTGACCCTGCTGACCGGGCCTGCCGCCTCCGGCAAGAACACCATCGCGCACGTGTACGCGACTGAATTCCGCGAGCGGTGCGCGGTGATCGACTGTGACCTGGTGCGGTGGATGCTGCGCCAGCCGCATCTCGCGCCCTGGCCGACCGATCCGCCCGATTCTCCGGCGCAGGCCCAGCACCGGCTGGGGATCAGGCACTGCTGCATGCTGGGGCGGTCGTTTTCGGATGAAGGCTACGAGGTGGTGATCTGCGACGTGGTGGGCGACCGGCTGGCCGCGCTCTACCGCGAGCTGCTGGCAGACCGCGACTTTCGGATCGTGCTGCTGCTGCCCACCTGGGAAGAATCGCTGCGGCGGCTGCGCGCGCGCCCGCATTCGATCACCGAGGACGAGGCGCGGCTGCTGTACGATCAGCAGCATGGCATGACCGCCTACGACGTGCGCATCGACAACTCGGCCCTGCCGCCGCATGAGGTCGCCGCGCGGCTGGCGACAATGGGGTAGGGGCCGAGAGTCCGGCCTCACTCCCAAGCGCCTCGCAAGAGGCGCGCAGGTCGGGGGTGAGGCCAGCCGTTCGCCCACCCCCTATCCGCTCACCTTATCAAAATGCATGACGGGGGCGAAATTGCGAGGATTTCGCCCCTAATTTGGGATGCACCCCTTGACGCCGATTGTTATTTCGGTGATAATCTAATTAGATGTACATCTAATATGATGACTGTCGAAATAGCAAAAGGGGAGAACCTCATGGATACGCTGGCCGGACCCTATCAGGGTCTGCTCGCCCTGTTCAAGGCGCTGGCCGATGATACGCGCCTGCGCATTGTCATCATGCTGCGCGACCGGGAAATGATGGTAAGCGAAATCGCCGCTGAGCTTGGCCTCAGCGAGCCGACGATTTCGCATCACCTGGGGCTGCTGCGCGAAATCGGCCTGCTGACTCTGCGTGCCGACGGCACCAGCCGCTGCTACCGCTTCAATGGGGAGATGTGGGAGCGCTGGAAGACGCTGCTGATCGGGTTCGAGACGCTTGATTTTGCGCCGCCCGCCCGGCCCGATACCGCCTGGATCGATGCGCTGAGCGGTTTCGCCGACTGGGAGCGCAAGGTGTTGAAGGATTATTGGAACGGGACGCGCTTCAGTGCACTGCCCGCCAAAGAGAAAAAGCTGGCGGTGATCGTGCGCTACGCCGCGACTCGCTTCGAGCCGGGCCGCACCTACACCGAGCAGGAAGTCAGCGCGCGGCTGAAGGAACTCAACGACGACTACGCGCTGCTGCGGCGCGAGCTGGTCGAGCGGGGCTATTTGACTCGCGAGGGCGGCGGCGGCGTGTACTGGGTGACCCAGGCATAAGCGGCGGGCGGTAGAACAAACTCTACCGCCCGTTCAATTTCGCCACAGCGTCCGGCAGATCGGCCAGGTCGCCGATGATGGCATCGGGCGGGGCGCTGCCTGTGGGGATCGGCAGCCCCGCCGCGTTGAACCAGATGGCGCGCAGCCCGGCCTGCTGCGGCCCGGCCACGTCGGTAGCGAAGGTGTCGCCCACCATCACCACCGCGCCCGGCGCGACGCCCATCTCGCTCACCATGCGGGCGAAATAGGCGGGGTCCGGCTTGGCGATGCCCAACTCGCGCGCCGTCCAGATGTGCGTGAAGAAGCGGTCCAGGCCGGAACGAGCCAATGCGCCGCGCACCTGGTCAGCGGTGGACATGCCCGCATTGGTGGCGATCACCAGCCGGTAATGCGGGTGCAGCGCTTCCAGGGCCGCCGCGATCCCCGGCACGGCGCGCACTTCCGGCCAGTTGACCATCGCACCCAGGTGCTGGTATTCGGCCAGGTCGTATTGAACGGTATTGCCCCAATCGAAGGCGACTACAGCGATCGTCATCGGATCAACCCATCACGCGAACAACTCGCTCAGGCAATCGGCTCGAAGATCATACCATCGTGGGCATAGTGCGCGATCATCGCTTCCTGCTCGGCAGGGCTGAGCGGGGCGAAGGCGTGCGCGGCCTGGAAGATCAGCGGCAGCAGCGTCACATCGCCGGTGCTGGCCAGCCCGGTCACGCCCGGCTGCGAGAGCGCGAAGCGCACCCCGTTGGTGACGTTCTCAGCATCGGTGTAGGGTTCGTACCAGCAGGCGTGAGTCTTCTCTTTTTCGCCCCAGGGACCCTTCGCCAGCGCCTTGATGACCATCACGCCGACTCCGCGTTCCTGGCACAGCGCCAGCAGCTTTTCGGCTTCGGCGCGGTAATCGGGCAGGGCGTAATGGCGCGGGTTGATCGGGAACATGACGGTATCCAGGTCGAAGCGGCGCAGCGCCTCGATGAACAGGGTGGGGGCCAGCAGCCCATGCCCGGTGATGCCCAGGTGGCGGACCTTGCCCGCCTCGCGCGCGGCCACGAAGGCTTCGAGCGCGCCGCCCGGCGCGAAGATCGCGTCCAGGGCCTGCCAGTCGGTCACCGCGTGGAACTGGTAGAGGTCGAAGTGATCGGTATTGAGCTTGACCAGCGAGCGGTTGAGTTCTGCCGCTGCGCCCTCGCGGGTGCGTTCCAGCGTTTTGCAGCCCAGGAACAGGCGGTCGCGCAGCCCGGTCGATTTGAGCCACGAGCCGGTCTGGTCCTCGGCGTTGCCGTACTGCGGCGCGACGTCGATGTGGTTCACCCCGTTGGCGATCGCCAGGTCGAGCGCGGCGTGCGCGGTGGCGGGTTCGGTGCGCCAGAAGGCCGCCGTGCCCATCATGACGACGCTGCTGTGATGCCCGGTCCGTCCTAAAGGTCTGGTTTCCATCGCGTGTGCTCCCTATCTGTCTTGGTAGTTGTGATCTTGCCAAAAACGTTGGCTAGTGTTTTGCCCGGAGGTCTTTCAAATTGCCAAATCCAGGGGCAGGTCACTTATATCACGCAACCGTCTGCCTTGGACTAATGTATCTAACATGTCAAGCTGATCTTCGTTCTTGATTTCGCTGACTGCGTTTTTCAGTTCATTTAAGGCGAAATGATAAACACAATCCAGATCCCCAGTACCTAATGCCAATGCAGCTATACGTGTTGGAATGGGTTCTGCAGTAACAGCTATGATATGAGGTGTTCGTCCTTTACGGTTCCGAACAAGATTGAGCGCCTCAGTTCGTGTATTTTGAGATCGATCACTACGAATAGTCCATTTGCAGGAAATACTAGCATGTAAAATAGGGTGGGGAGGCTTTTGGTTTCGTTCACGAAGAGGTGAATACACTGCAATTGGATCGTTGCTCACAATCATCTGTTCTTTATTGATTTCTTCATCTGAGACCGGAAGACGTGCAATAATAATATCTGGCTTAATGATATAGTCGCCACCAAGGGCTGATGCAAGTTCCGGATGCTCATCGAAAATCCGCGTTATATGGTCTAGATGTTCATATTGATCGAAGTTCGATATAGCTGTTTTTTCTGTGGTGTATATCCACTGGCCTGGACGTAGATGCTTTAGGAAAGTGAACGCACGCTCAATAAACTGGTGAGTGATACGCTCAAAAGCACGCCCTGTCGTTTGCTCAGCCAAACGTCCATAAACGGGATTGTCAACGATCTGACTCACAATTCCCCATGCAATACGGACGCTAGCGAGATTGCTCGAATCCGCAAAATTGGGGTACTCAATGTCATTTTTTTCCTTGCCTGACGAAATTCGGATAACCTCTTGCCCGATTCGTCGGTGATAATCTTTTCGCAGTTGAGCTAGAAGCATAGCAGTGAAGTTCTCCAGTCTGGGGATATGGTTACCTACGGTTTAAAGAAGCCAATAACATATTCCTCATGCATACGCTGTTGAATTTGCGAGCTGAGGTCAAGTTTGCCGCTAGCAGGTAACATCCTCCGATCTCGATCCAGGCGTCTGATCCCAATTTTCGGTACCTCGAAACCGCATTGTTTCCCAATCTCAGCCAGACATTCACCAATTTCCGCATCAATTCCTTTGATGATTGATGTTCCAACAACAACAATTGATGACTTCCCTCGCTTCAGAACACGATGCATTTCAGAGAGCACACGATACATCTCGGAGTAGTATCGGTGGACAGTTTGGCCCTTTTTCCTATCACGATGACTAATCGACTCAACTATCTCCTGGACAGGCTTTGGAAGCTCAACAAGGTTAACGCCTTCAAGCGATTCTCCCCCAATGTATTTTTTCCGTGCTTTGCTCAGATCACCAATCCGATAGCCGAGCCAAACCAAAGAGAATTTGTGGGCACGCATGTAGTCAATTGCATTGGAAATATACGGGGGTGATGTAACAATCAGATCGACGGAGTTGTTTTCTAACGGTAATCGCTGAGCATCAGCAAAACGAATATCGGAGAACACACTGGTTTCACCAATTTCAGGCAAACTAGCCAAGTTACGTTGAAGCCGTTTTTCAAACTCGGCAAGAGGAGAACGAAGGGTTTTGGTCAATAGTTTGATGCGTGGCACATCACTTGTAATATGATCGTGCCCTAACAACACTTCTCCTGTATGTGAAAATACAACTTTTGCTCGATGTGGTCGAGTATGGGCCAAGTCGAATGCCAGAGAAACCCCTCCCGATTTTGTGATTATGAGACTGGACAACAGTACCCAGCAGAAATCACGTATAGAATCGTCAGCGATGTGTTCAATGGCATCTACCAGTGCCATCAACTCCAATTGGGTTTCTTGTGCAAACCAATAGTCAACGAAGACCCTGGTTTGCTCATCCCACCGAGTCGTGAACTGGGAAAATAACAGATTCGGATGTTCAAGGTTTCTTTTGGCGCGGCTTATTACTTCGTTTCCCGACACTTGAACTTGATGCACGTTCAAATGTGTGACCTTAACTTTGGTAAGCAAGATGGAAATCGGGTCAATATCGAATCCTATTGCATGCCTGTTGGCGATCCTCGCTTCTACGAGAGTAGTTCCTGATCCCATCATCGGATCAAGCACAATATCGCCAGGCCTCGTCAAATGATCAATGAACAGACGCGGCAACTGAGGCGGGAATTTGGCAGGAAACGAATGGAAATTGTGAGAAGCATATAAGCTGTCAAAATCATGAAAATCAAGATCGCCGTCCAACAAATTCCCCAATTCATCCCCATAACCATGTTTGACATCCAACTTCAGTTTTCTCCTTTGTCGATAGGTTCATGAGTTGCGGGGTTTTTGCCTGCGCCGCTGTCGGCGGAGTCTGCGCCTGTGCCGGGCGCGTCCGCGCTCTGTGCGCCTGTGTCCGGGGATGCCTGGCCCTGGGCGATATCGCGCGGGAGGCGCAGCGTGTCGTGATCCTCGGCGGCTGCCGCCGCTGCTGATGCGTCTTCGGAGACATCCGCCGTGCTGGGCGGTTCCGAGACGGCTGCCAGCGGCTCTTCGGCGGCGGGGCCGCGCGGCGGGAACGGGGTATCCAGCTTTTCGATGGCCTGTTCCGCCGCCTTGCGCGTTTCGGGATCGGAGCTGGCGCACATGCGCAGGATGATCTCGCGCGCGCGGTTATCGCGCAGCGTGCCGAGCGCCCACAGCGCCCGTTTGCGCCCGCCGAAGTCCGGGTTTTCGAGCGCGGCGATCAGCGGCGCGACCGACTGTGGTCCCAGCCGGACCAGCGCGCCGCTCGCCCAGGCGCGGACGCTGTTGGCCTCATCGGCCAGGGCGGCGACCAGCGCCTCGATGGCGCGCTCGCTGCCGATCAGGCCCAGCGCCAGGGCCGCATTCGCGCGCACCGAGGGCGGCCTGGCGTTGGTCAGGGTATTGACCAGGGGTTCGATGGCGCGGTCATCGCGGATGCGCCCCAGCGCCACCGCCGCCTGCGAGCGGACCAGCAGCTCGGCGTCGCGCAGGGCATTCAGCAGCGCCTCGACCGCGCGCGGATCGCGCAGTTCGCCGAGCGCTCGCGCCGCCGCCGCGCGCACCTGGGCATAGGGGTCATGCAGCGAGGCGATCAGCGGGTACATGGCGCGCCGCTCTTTGACGGCGGCCAGCGCCATCGCCGCGCCGGTCCGCACGCGCCAGTTGGGATCGCGCAGGGCCAGCACCAGCGGGCGCAGCGCGCGCGGGCCAAACTGCGCCAGGGCCGCGCCTGCCGCGTCGCGCACTTCGGCTTCTGCGCTGCGCATCAAGACAATCAGCGGGGCGATGGCGCGCGCGTCACCCACCGCGCCCAGCGTGTGCGCGATGCCGATCTGCAGCATTGGCGGCGCGCCGTGCAGTTTGGCCAGCAGGGGATCAACACATGCTTCGCCAAAGCGGGCGGTGGCTTCGATCATGTGGCGTTGGTGCTGCCAGTTCGATTCGTTGAGCGCCTCGATCATGCGGTCCAGCGCGGGCGTGCCGCGATCCAGCAGCGCCTGAATGGCTGCCGCGCGCATCTCTGCATCGCCGGTTTTGACGCGCACGATCTGCATCGAGATGAATACGTCGCTGGTCCTGGTTCTCTCGGACATTCGCTGCTTACCCGCCGGACGCTTCCCCGCTCTGGCTCTGACCTTTATTGTCGCACAGATCGCGCATTGCAGGCCAATGGGCTTGTTTCTGGGGGTGTATCTCACAATGGTTCACGACTTCCCCCCATCCTCCAGCTCCTTCCCCCACGAGATGGAAGGAGAGCAAAGAGGCCAAGTCCTTTCCTCATTTTGGGGGAAGGATTTAGGATGGGGGAGTCATCCCGCCCGCGAACTCAACCGCAGTGCACCTGTCTCTGCACGCGGACAGGCTCGCGCGGCCTCAATCGCGCCAGCCCTCCGGTGGACGGGCCAGAGTCGGCTCGCCGCCCCCCGTCTGCGCGGATACGCCCGCCATGCTTCCCCTGGCGGCCAGGCTGACCGCGCCTTCGAGCGGCAGCAGGCGTGGGCGGTCGGCAGGCGGATCGATGGGCAGCACGATGGTGAAGGTGCTGCCGGGGAAGTTCTCCGGATCGAAGCCGGGGCTGTCCACCTCGATTCGCCCGCCGTGCGCGTCTACCACCCCTTTGGCGATGGTCAGGCCCAGGCCCGGCCCCGCGCCCATGAACTTGGTGGTGCCGGTCGAATGCAGGTTGGGATCGTGCGCGCGGAAGAATTTCTCGAAGATCAGGGCGTGGTTGGCTTTGTCGATGCCGATGCCGCTGTCTTTGATGGCGACCAGCACGAAGTCGCCTTCCTGCCGCCCGGAAATATCAATGCGCCCGCCGTCCGGCGTGTATTTGATGGCGTTCAGCACGATGTTGCGGAACGCCTGCACCAGCCGCTGCGAATCCGCCTGGATGGAAGGCAGGTCGCGCAGGCCGCGCGCCGAAAGCATCAGGCGGCGCTGCTTGATCGACTCGGTGAGCGGCTCAATCGCCAGGCGCATGACGTTTTCGATGCTGGTGGGGGCGAAGCGCAGGTCCATCGCGTTCACGTCGAGCTGGCTCACGTCGAGCATTGCGCCGATCAGGTTTTCGAGCCGGTCCGCCGCCTTGCGCAGATTTGCCGTCATGCCCGCCGTCTGGTCCTGGTCGAGCATCCCCTGTTCGTTCATGGCTTCCATGATGTCGGTGTAGCCGCGAATCTGGGCGAGCGGGGTGCGCAGTTCGTGCGAGGCGATGGTGATGAAATCGGTCTTGACGCTGTCGAGCTTTTCGAGCTGCTCTTTGGTGGATTGCAGCGCGCGGTTGAGTTCGGCCTGTTCGGCTTCGCGGCGGCGCAGATCGGCCACCAGGCGCGCATTGCGCAGGGCGACACCGGCCTGGTTCGCCAGCGTCACCAGCAGGTCGAGGTCCTGGGCGGTGTAGGGATCGTCGGAGGTTTTGGCCCCACTGCACAGAATGCCGACGGGCCGCCCCTGCACGACAACCGGGGCATAGGCGCTCATGCGCAGCTGGCGCAGGAAGGCTTTTTCGTCGGCGGGCGCGCTGGCATAGGCGCTGCCGAAGTCCACATCGTAGTGGAGCAGGGGGGCGCGGTTGCGGAACAGCACGCGGTAGAATGGGCTGGCGCGCCGCATCCGCCCTTTGATGTCGGGCATTTCGCCCATGCCGCGCTGGAGTGGTTCGAGCAGCAGGGCGTCGCCGCCCGGCTCTTCGAGGGCCATGATCAGGCCGCCGCGCCGCACGCCCAGCACTTCCGCCAGCGTCTTCATGGTGACATCGACCACGGCGTCCAGTTCGACCACGCCGGTGATGTCTTCGCTGAAGCGGCGCAGAATCTGCGGGGCGCTCAGCACGGGGTCGCCCAGCAGCCGCCCGGTGATGGACTGGATCAGCAGGCGGACGGGCATGTAGGCAATGGCTGCCGCGAGCGCCAGGGCCGCCAGGATCACGGTGCGCTCGCTGGCTTTGGGGGTGACCTGGCGGGCCGCCATCATCAGGCCGAAAAAGATGGCGGCGGTCAGCAGAGTCAGGATGGCGGCAGAGGTGACGCGGCGAAGCGTGCGGCGGATGTCGAAGACGCGGTAGGCCAGCGCGCCATAGGCGGCGGCCACCAGCCCGACCGCCTGCATCACCCAGCCGATCTCGGCGGCGGTCGGTGTGCCGCTCGCGCCCAGGCTCATGCCCACCACCACCGGCGGGATGATCAACAGGCCAAACAGCGCCTGGTTGGCGATTTCCGACAGGCGCGCGCGGTAGAAGGCATAGAGCGCGGCCAATACCAGGATCACGCCGCCGACCAGCCACCACGCAAACGCCAGCGCCGCCGGGACATCAAGCGGCGAGTGGAACCCGGTGAACCACCCACGCTGGCCCAGCACTGTTTCGGGCGTGGTCGCGCTGAGCGCGGCGTGCGCCGCCCACCAGGCCGCGCCGAACAGCAGCCAGGCCGCCGCGCGGCGCACCTGGAGATAGTGCAGCATCTGCGTGCCGAACAGCACCAGCACCAGGTTCACCAGGATGACGGCCAGCACCGGCTGAGTCAGGTCCCCCACGAACAACGCCTCATACCGCGAATCGGTGTGTGCATCGGCGGGTAACGCATAGACACCGGCGGCGGCGGCAGCGACCACCAGGGTGAGCAGCAGCCACAGCCGCGCGGCAGCATCGGCGCGTTCACTGCGGCGCAGCACAAGCAGCAGCACGGCCATCACGGCGTAGACTGCGGCCAATCCGGCGGCGAGAAGGGTTGTCACTGAGTCGGGCACGAGGCACCCCCACATCGGGCATAGTCGGACACTGGCCTCTATTATACCCGATTACGCGGGGGCGCAGCGTGTGGAGGGCAGGGCAAACGCATCAAAAAAACAGTTTCGGTTGATGCGCATCACCTGCCCCTGAGGCACTTTGGCCAATTGATCGGATATGAGGGCAGCGAATGGCTGGCCTCACCCCCGCGCGGCCAAAACCGGGCCGCTTCGCCCCCTCTCCGAAAATTTTCGGAGAGGGGGCAACCGACAACGCGCCCGCAGGGCGCGACGAAGGTGGGGGTGAGGCCGGACTCGCGCGGGTCACGTATTTTGATGCAATCACCCTGGTGTGGAGGTGTTCTTGGGTGTATTCCAGATTGGGGGCGAAATTGCGAGGACTTCGCCCCCGTCATGCATTTTGATAAGGTGAGCAGATAGGGGGGGGGCGCCAGCCCTTCGCCCTCTCATCCGATCAAGCAGGACACGGCCTTCCCGCGCGCTTGCCCTCTGACTCTGGCTGGGGCACAATTGGAGCATCACCTGTACGCTCATCGAAAGGAACGGTTCCTCATGCGCAGCAGCCGAATTCTTGCCAAATGGCGCGCCCAGCAGCCCGCCCTGATCGCTCACCTGGGGCATTACATCCCGCCGTTCATTGCCTATGCCGCCCACGCAGGCTATGACGGCGTGTGGGTGGACCTGGAACACCAGCCCTGGGATGCGCGTGAAGTCCAGGCGATCACGGCTTTTGGGCATCTCTACGACATCGACATCATGGTGCGCCCCTCGACGCGCGAGAAGGCTCCACTCTATCGCTACCTGGAAGACGGCGCGGCGGGCTTGATGATTCCACACGTCAGCACGCCGGATGAGGCGCGCGACCTGGTGCGCAAGGTCAAGTTCCCGCCGCTCGGAGATCGTGGGATGGCCAGCTTTGGCCTGGAGGCGAATTTCCAACTGGATATGGAGGGCGGGCTGCAAACCCTGGTCGATCACGCGGCGCGCGAGACGTTCCTGCTGGTGCAGTTGGAGACGGTGGAGGCCATCGCCAACGCGGACGCTATCGCCGCCGTGCCGGGCATCGACGCGATCTTCATCGGCCCGGCGGACCTCTCGATCCGGCTGGCGGTTCAGCCGGAGGGGCAGCGGATGACCATGGACCAGGCGTGGGACCGGGTGAAGGCCGCCGCCGACGCCCACGGCAAGCCCTGGGGCTGCTTTGCGACCAGCATCGATCCCATCAAGGCGCAGGTGGCACGCGGCGCACGGGTGCTGATGTACGGTTCGGATTTCCGGCTGTTGCGCGAGGTGCTGGATCGCTGTGGACGCGAGCTGGCCGAAGCTGTCGCTGCCGGGCACAGTTAGCCGCTGCGTGAGCGGCAATCGGAGGGGGAGACAATGGACGACCACGAGGAATCGATACATGAACGACGGGAGCGCTGGTGGTTCAGCCAGCGCGACGACTTTGGCCTGCCGGGTGCGCTCTATGCGCCGCTGCCGGTCGCCATTCTGCTGGTGATCGCGCTGGGGTTGGGCTGCGCCTTTGTGGGATTGTTCCCCGGCGTGGATACCCGCGATGTGACGCTCTCCGGCGCGGGCGCGCCCTGGATCGGGCTGCTGGTGCTCTCGGTGGTGAGTATGTTCTGGCAGTTGACCACCCTCAAATATGCGTTTTCGTCGCTGTGGGTGGGGATCATGCTGGCCGTGTCGGTGGTGCTGGTGGTGGGCGTGAGCCTCATTTCGGTGAATGTGCTGGCAGAAGAATGGCCGGACCCATTCATCGGCGGGATGGGAATCCTGTGGCTGCTGGGCGGGCTGCTGCTGCTCATGGGGTTCTTGTTTGATGGCTTTGTGCTCAGTCTGCTGATGGGCGCAATGATGGGGGCGTTCCTGGGAGTCATGAGCGCCTTTGTCATCAGCTTTGAGGCGGTGCTGATCATGGTGGCGATCTACCTGCCGGTGGGCGCGCTGGCCGGTGGCATCGCCGGGGCGCTCAAACCGCTGATCAAGCCGCGGCTCAAGCGCGTGTGGCGGTAGCGCTGGACGCTGCTGACCGACATCAGGCGTATCCCATTTTCGGGGCATGAGACTGTGGGGGGTGCCCGGCCTCACCCCCGCGCGGCCAAAACCGGGCCGCGCCGCCCCCTCTCCGAAAATTTTCGGAGAGGGGGCAGACCAGGCGCCTCCCAAGAGGCGCGCAGGTCGGGGGTGAGGCCAGCCGTTCGCCCACCCTATCCGCTCACCTTATCAAAATGCACCACCGGGCGAAGTCCTCGCAATTTCGCCCCCAATTTGGAGTACGCCCACCACATCCATCGCCGGGTGGTGGATTCTGCCGGTGTCCCATTACAATCAATGCATGTTGATGTATCTGGCGACACTGGAGCAGACACCTATGACTGGCAGCACGCATTCCCGACGCACGGCTGGCGTTCTCTTGATGTTCCTCATCTTCACCTGGGCGGCGTTTGTTCCGGGAGTCGCCGCCCAGGGAGGCGGACCGACCCTGGTCCAGACGGCGGAAATCGCCCTGGGCCTCGATTGTTCGGCGGCGTCGGCGCTCGACCCGGCGGGCGAAACCCTCTGGATCCTGATGAATGATTGCGGATACAGAAGGTATTCGCTCCGGGCGTACCGCCTGCCGGACGGGACGCAGGTGGAGACCGATGACTGGTCGGACGCACTGACGAACCTGGACGGGGTGTATCTCGATGGGTTCATCACGCCGATGGGATTCACTCCGGCGGGTGACCTGAGCATCCGCTACAATGACCCGGACACTTACGCGAGCCTCAACCTGGTGATTCCGCTGGCCAGCGGCGGCGAAGCGGAGGTTCGTTCCAGCGCCAGCTATGACGCGCTGCTGGCCGCACTCTCGCCGTATCCCGATTTTTCGGTCTACAGCCCGGATCATACGCTGGTGGCAGCCGCGGATGGTTCGGCTTATCACGTGGTGGACGTGCAGGCCGAGCGCGAGATTGGCGCGGTCCCTGTGGAGGGCGGCACCGATTACACCTATGCCCTGTTCACGATAGACAATCAGCGGCTGCTGGTGGTGAGCCTGGCAAACCCGGACGACATGAGCGATTTTTCGTCGATCGTGAGTGTCTACAGTGTGCCCGACGGCGCGCTGCTGGCGGAATATTCCCTGCCTGCGCCGCTCATCTCGATCAGCCCTGACCAAACGCTGGCCGCCGTCAACGTCATCACCAACCAGGTGGAGCAACTGAACGAGCTGATGATCGTCGATCTGGTGAGCGGTCAGCTCAGCGCGGCCTCGAACCTGCTGGAAGCACCCAGGCCGGTGCCTACCTGCCTGAACGATGGCCGTGACGTGAGCGAACTGGGATTCATGACTCGCGGCTACTTTGCGCTGACCGGCCTGCACTGGCTGCCGGACGGTGGGGGAGCAGCGGTGACGCTGTCCTATGAGGGGGATGGCGCAGCGGACCATATTGGAAGAATTTGCATCTTCAACACCAGTCGGCTGCGGCTCTACAGCGTGGGCGGGTAGGGGGAGCACCGGGCGGGCGCATCGCTCGGAGGCACCAGGCGACCATTTAAAAAGCCCTCACCCTGCCGGCTTACGCCGGTTCCTTCTCCCTCATGGCGAGGGAAAATCAGCCCATTGCCCCGTCTCCCTGAGGGAGAAGGGGCTGGGGGATGAGGGCCCCAAAAGCCTTGCACATGGTCTCTTAGCGAGGCCGACAGAATCCGCCTGGCCGCGCATCATTCGCCCGGCGCGACTCCCTCGACCGCCGCGTACAGGCTTAGCTTCAGCCCTTCGGCGATGCCCTGCGAGCCGGTGTTGCTCAGCGCGTGCCGGTAGCACATCACGCCGCCTTGCGCGGTGACGGCCTGCCCCACCGCTGAGACGACCGCCTTGCCCAGCCCCTGCTGGCGGTAGCCGGGATCGCCCAGCACGCCCACGTCGATGAAGGCCAGCCAGGGATAGGTGCTGGCCCCGGCTACGATACGGTCGCCGTCGAAGATGCCGAACGGGTGCCCCTGGCTGATCTCGATGTCGGACTCGGTGAGTTCGTCGGGCGAGCAGCGCGCCTGGAACGCCTCAAACGCCGCGCGATCGGCCTCGGTGAGCGGGCGCACGGTATAACGCGGCGGGGGCGCAAACGGGCGAAAACACTCCGGGTCGAGCATATAGACCTTCTGGTGACCGATGCGCGCGTCTTCTGCGCCCCAGGCGGCGACGAAGTCCGCCCCGGTCAGCCGGTGATCGGTAGGGTGGGCGGCGACCAGCGCTTGCATCTGCTCGCGCAGGGCGGGCGGCACCGTGATCCCCACCTGTTCGCCGACAGGGATCAATTCGAACCAGTCGTCCCATTCGTCCGGCTCGACCATACGCAGCGCCGTACCGGGACGCGCCACGGCTTCCGGTGCGATGCCAAAATAGGCGGCCAGAGCTGCCGTCATGCGGCGGCGAAATTCAGGAGTCATGTTCATCCTCGCTCTTGTGCCAGAACACCTCACCATCCCGCCAGCGCAGGGCGCGCACATCTGCCGAATGAGCCACTTCTGCGCCGAGCAGCGTGCCCAGCAGCCGCCGGAAGATCACCGGGTCGCCGGTGGTGGCATACACCACGCGGCCCGCGGTCTCCGCCCGCCGCGCGCCGATCTGCGTCACCACGCGCCCGGCCTGCTGCGCGACCGCCGCGCTGGGATCGACCAGAGTCACGCCGGGGCCGGTCGCCGCGCGGATGGCTTCGGCCAGGAAGGGGAAATGGGTGCAGCCCAGCACCAGCTGATCGATGCCCGCTTCCAGCAGAGGAGTCAGGCAGCGGCGTACGGTAGCGTAGGCGTGCTCTGAGTGCAGGTCGCCCGCCTCGGCCAGCGTGACGAATTCCGGGCAGGCGAGCGTGCGCACGTCGATTCCCTGGGCGAAGCGCCCGACCACGCTGGCGAACAATTCGCCCTGGAAGGTGGCTTCGGTGGCGATCACGCCGATGATGCCGGTCCGCGTATCGCGGGCGGCGGGCTTGACCGCCGGTTCCATGCCGACAAACGGCACCTGCGGGAAACGTTCGCGCAGGGTGTAGAGCGCGGCGGCGCTGGCCGTGTTGCACGCCACCACGATCATCTTGGCCCCCTGGTCGATCAAAAAGCGGGCGATGCTCAGCGTGAAGGCGCGTACCTGCTCGATGGGGCGCGGGCCATAGGGCACCTGCGCCTGGTCCGCGACAAACAGCAGGTGCTCGGCGGGAAGCTGCGCGCGCAGCTCGCGCAGGATCGACAGCCCGCCCACGCCGGAATCCAGCACGCCGATGGGGGCATCGCCTGCGGCAGAATCAAAAAGGTTGGTCATCTTGCATCCTGGACGGTTTGTCCCTTAATACCACCCTTGACACGAGGTCGGCAGCGCCGCCAGCGGATCGTTGATGAAAGCGGCGATCAGCTCTGTGCTGCACGGCGCGGACCCCAGAGTATAATGCCCCGAATCTGGGAAACGAACCATAATCCCATGATCGAGGGCAGCGGCAGCGGCAGCAGTCCACTCCGCCGACGAAACCGGGTCGAGATCGCCCTGCAGGAACAGCGCGGGCACCGGGCCGGTCACCGGCTGAGATTCGACCGGGTCCAGGCGCGCAGCAGGCCAGATTTCGCACGCCTCGAAGTAGCTGGCCGCCTGCTCGGTGGCTGCCGCGCGCAGAGAATCGGGCAGGTCGGCGGCCATCGCGGCGATCTGCTCCGGCGAGGTGGTGTAGACATCATCGGCGCAGCGAAACGAATAGAACGCCCCGGTGACCACGCCGGAACTGGCACTGCCGGCAACCAGCGGCGCGATCACTTCGTACTGCCGGTTGGCGACGGCGGTGATCAGCGCGGCGATCTGGGGGCTGTAGCCACTGTAAAGCGCGGTCTGCATCCCGCCGTAGAGCGTGACCGCGTCCAGTTCCACCATCACGGGCGAATCGAAACCCGGCACGGTCAGGCTCACTTCTTCCGGCTGGGCCATGAGCCGCTCGGCCAGCGCGTAGAAATCCTCGCGCACAGTCGGATACTGCCCGCCGCAGGCCGGGTCATCGGCGCAGCGCGCGAAGTAGTCTTCGAGCGTGCGGTAGAGGTTGGGTGCGAACCCGCCGATCAGGTCGATTTCGGGCGGGGCAGGGGCGGCGATGGCCGCGCTGCGGATGCTTTCCGGGTAGTGGCGCATGGCGGTAAGGGTGAGTGTGCTGCCATAGGAACCGGTCACGATGTTGATCTGTGCCAGGCCCAGCGCGCGGCGCACAGCGTCCACGTCGCCCGCGCTCTCAACGGTGTTGAAGGCGGCCAGGTTGACTCCCTCGGCGATCAGCCGGTCGCGGCAGGCGGTGAGCGAGGCGATTTGGTCCACCGAGTCATCGCCTACCATCGCGGCCAGCCGCGCCTGGTCTGCCTCCGGGCAGTTCAGGTTTGGCTCGGAATAGCCCATGCCGCGCTGGTCGAGCAGGATCACGTCGCGGCGGCGCAGCAGGATATCGAGCGGCAGACCCAGGCCGCCCGCGAAGCTGTCGAGCGTGTTGGAGCCAGGGCCGCCGGAGAGCATCAGGACCGCATCGGGGAATTTATCCGCGCGCGGTGAGGCAAACACGGCGATCATCACGCGAATGGTGGGACCTGCTGGATCCGCGTAGTGCTCCGGCACGGTGACATAGCCGCAGGTCACGCTGTAGCGCGACGGGAAGTCCAGCGGGCAGGGGACCTGCTCAAACGCGGGCGGCGCATCCTGGGCGGCGGCGCGCGCCGGGGGTGTGGCCGCGTTCAGCCCGGCGAGCAGGACGAGGATCAGCAGCAGAGAGAGGGCGCGATTGTGGGGCATGGCGATGGGAATCCTTGTGAAGTTTATGGAGCAGGCGAGAACGTTCGGCAGTGCTGAGGCCCAGAGTCAGGGCGCAGGCTGTCCCCTGCGCCCTGACGCGAGATGCAAAACAGTGATGACATGCCCGCCGCGGTGCGGGCCGCCGCCGCTACAGCAGTTCGTCGGCCACGCTAAAGCCCTGGTCGGCGATCAACCCGGCGAGCGCGCTGCCCGGCAGCCATTCGGACTGTGCACCCAGCCCGCCGTCGCCCTGGGCCAGCACCAGCCCGACGAAGTGGAAATCGCGCCGACCGGGGTTCGGGACTTCGAGCCGCAGGACGTGTTTGGTGAGCCGCAGGGAGTCGATGACACCCCAGGCGGCGGCCTGCGCTTCTTGCAGAACCGGCTCACCTTCGGCGTCGCGCGGCAGCACGATCACGCGGTCGGAGGTGCATCCCAGGTAGTAGCGACCGATAATGCCGCGCCAGGTGCGCACGGCCTGCACAAATACGAACACCCAGGCCAGCAGGCCCAACATGCTCAGCAGGCCGAGATTGATGATCCCGCCCAGCACGTTGGCAGCCAGCCCACCGATCACCAGCTTCTGCCACAGCCGCCATTCTTTGGTGCCGCGCACGTCCAGCACGCCCACCAGGGTTTCGCCCGCGCGCAGCACACTGCTCATCTGCTCGTAGGCCATCGAATAGCGCAGCAGCGCTTCGGCTCCCGCGCCGGAGGCGATGCCCGCGTTCCGGGCATCGACGGGGGCGGATTCGGCGGCGCGTTCCAGCGCGGTTTCGAGCGCTTCCATTGCCCCCTGCCAGATCACCGAACCGTGCAGACGTTCGACCCATTCGGGCGCTTCGGGCAGGTTCTCGCCCGGGGTCTTGACTTTGCGCGGCGTGCGCACCCTGGGCTGATCGTCGATTTCGGCGTGAATGCGCACTCCGGCGGGCGGCTGGCCGGGCACCGGTATCTGCGGGACGGACGGCTCCGGCGGGGTGATCTGCTCCGGCGGGGCAATCGATTCGGGCACCGGCGGCGCGATCTGTGCCGGTTCTTGTGCAGGCGGCAGCGAAGGGTCGGAAGCTGGGCGCGCTTCGCCGCGCAGCACGACCGGAGTCAGCGGTGGGGTGAGCACGTCGCAGCCCTGGACCTGGCAGTTTTGCAGCGTGGTGCTGAATTCGCGGGCGAGATCGCCCGCCGAGGGATAGCGCGCGCTCTTATCTTTGGCCAGCGCGCGCAGCATCACCGCTTCGACCGCTTCCGGCAGGTCGGGCACGATGCCGCGCGGCGGCGGCGGCGCGTCGTGGATGTGCTTAAACATCAGCGTGTAGGGGGTATCGGACTGGAACGGAGTCCGCCCGGTGACCATTTCGTAAAGGATGACGCCCAGCGCGTAAACATCGCTGCGGGCGTCGATGGCCTCGCCGCGCCACTGTTCGGGAGCCATATAGGCGGGCGTGCCCAGCACTGCGCCGGAGGCCGTCAGGTGGGTGGACGAGGCCAGCATCTTGGCCAGCCCGAAGTCCATCAGGTAGAGATTGTCCCATTCGTCGATCAGGATGTTGTTGGGTTTGAGATCGCGGTGAACCACGCCCTGCGAGTGCGCGTAATCGAGCGCCTCGGCCATCTGGTTGACGAATCGCCCGGTCAGCGCCAGCGACAGCGGGCCATCGGTCAGGCGCTGGTAGAGCGTGCTGCCCTCGATCACGCGCATGACGAGGTAGAAGATGTCGCCCTCGTGGCCGAAGTCGTGCACGGGCAGGATGCGCGGGTGCTGCAAATTGGCGATGACCTGCGCCTCGCGCTCGAAGCGCGCGACAAACTGCGGATCGCCCGCCAGGTCGGCGCTCATCACCTTGATCGCCACGTCGCGCTGCATGGTGATCTGCCGGGCGCGGTAGACCACCGCCATACCGCCTTTGCCCAGGCGGTCGAGGATTTCGTAATTGCCGAGAGTCCGGCCAATCAGCGCATCGCTGCTCATATTCGGATCAATCCTTGCTTGATTAAGTGATGCTGCAACCATGCGCCGCCCCTTCATTCGCTGGTGGGTGCGGCGTGCGACGGATTCTAAAAGGGCATCCAGTCTCATTCGCTGCGCCGACCGCCCACAACCGGCCTGTTACCTTGATCTACGCGCCACCGGTCAAAAGGTTGTGCGCACGGGGAAGGCGGGGCGGCGGCGCGGTCTACAGGCCCAACCGGCGCGCCACCCACAGCAGCGCTGCGATGGTTTTGCCGTCTTCGATCTCGCCGCGCATCACGCGGGCGAGCGCTTCTTCCAGCGGCAGGGTGACCTGCTCGATGAACTCGTCCTCGTCGCCCGGCAGCGGGGCGGCCACCAGGTCGGTCGCCAGGTAGAGGTAAATCTTCTCGGTGGTCGTGCCGGGCGCGACATATTCCAGCCCCAGGTAGTCCAGTCTGCCGGGCCGGTAGCCAATCTCTTCCTGAAGCTCGCGCTCTGCCGCCAGCAGCGGGTCCTCGCCCGGTTCGAGCGTGCCCGCCGGAATTTCGAGCATCAGGCGTCCGACGGCGGCGCGGTGCTGGCTGACCAGGATCACGCGGCCATCCGGCAGCAGTGGGACCATCGCCACTGCGCCGGGATGACGGATGATCTCGCGCACGGTCTGCTGACCGTTGGGCAGCCGCACCGTGTCCAGGTAGAGCTTGACCAGCCTGCCATCATAAATCTGCTGCGAGGTCAGCACCTCTTCGTGCTGCGATGTCATGGAGTCCATCCTTGTGAGCCGCCTGCCCAGCGAATGAGCGCGCGGCAGAACCAATAAGGGAGCGCCTCTACCCCAGGCAGAACCGCTCCCCTACACAGTCGGTCAGCGTCTGCGCGGTTACCCGCTAAACGACGGCGTGAAGGTCACGAAGAACCCTCCCTGGCCACCGATAGCGGTCGGGATCGGGGTTGCCACCGTGCCGCCGCCGGGGATGATCAACTGCTGACCGGCGGCGAGGACGTTCATGGTTGCCACGGTGAAGCCATTGGCCTGCATCAGCGCGGACATATCCACGCCAAACTTGAGCGAAATCCGGTACAGGTTGTCGCCCGCCTGCACCACGTAGATATTGCCGGGCAGCAGGCCGCCTGTGCCCGCCTGCGCGGTGGCAGTGGCGAGCGGGGCCGGGGTCGCCGGAAGTGGGCACGGAATATCGAGCGGGTAGCCCGCCTGGATCAGGTTCGGGTTGGTGATGTTGTTCGCCTGCGCGATCTGATCGACGGTCACGCCATACTGCGCCGCGATGCGGTAGAGCGTCTCACCCAACTGCACCATGTGCTGGTTGCAGCGCCCGCCGGGCGGCGTGGGCGTGAAGGCGGGAGTCAGGGTGATGAAGAAGCCACCCTGGCCATCGACCCCGGTAAAGCCCTGACCCTGGGCGAAGGGGTTCGGCGTGGGGTAATAGGTGCCCATCGCCGCCGCCTGGGTCATCTCAAACTGGAGCAGGACTGCCGTCGCGGTCAACTGGTTGATGGTGAGGGTCGGGGTCGAGGTGAACAACTGCGCGATCGCCATCGGCGTCTCGGTGGGGAAGGCCGCCGGTTGAATCACGAGCGGCGGCTGAGTCTGCTCGGCGAGCGGGATGGCTTCGAACGGTTGAGTCGGCACGGCGGGCTGAACGCCTGGCTGTACCTGCGGCTGAGTCTGCGGCTGTGTGCCCTGCGACTGCTGGAACTGCAGCGCCGCCGCCTGCTGAGTCAGCGCCTGCTGGACGTTGATGATGCCCGCGTCCTGGGCAGAAGCCGCGCCGACCACCGCAAACGGCGTATAGGTGGCCGTCGGGGCCACACGCGCCAGCCGGACCGGGGTGAAGGTTGGCGTCAGGAAATAGGGCTGCGCGGTGCGGGTTGGGCTGGGCAGCGGCGTATTGGTCGGCAGCGGGGTATTGGTAGGCAGCGGCGTCAAAGTTGGCAGTGGGGTGTTGGTGGGCAGCGGCGTATTGCTGGGCAGGGGGGTACTGCTCGGCAACACGGCGATCTGAAGCGGCGTCAGGGTGGGCACCGGCATCAGCCCGACGACGGTAGGTGTGGACGTGTTGACCACCCACATGCCGCCCTGTTCCGGCGTGACCGGGGTGGGCAGCGGCGTATTGCTGGGTTGGACCAGGAAGGTGGGCGTGGTGGTCGTCTCCGTCGCACCCAGCACGGCCACTTCCATCTCGGTGGCCTGCGGCAGCGGTGTCTCTTCTTCAGTGGTGGGGACCACCAGGGGCACGTCGGGCGTGATCAGCTCGGCCTGGGTGGGAATCGGCGTATTGACGGGCACAAATGGCTCACCGCCGACCAGTGGAGTTGGTTCCAGGCTGCCCTCAAGCGATCGGAAGCACCCGGACAGAGCCAGCGACAGCACCACCAGCCCCACCACTCCCCAAACCATACGAAAATGTCTTGGCATCACGATATCTCTCCCTGGGCGCGCACATGACCCCTACCAGGCACGTCATCCATTCATACCGGCCCGCGCACGGGCTGCTCGCCGGTGATGCGCCAGCCGTCAATGGCGACCCGGCGAGACGTACGTACTGCCCCGCAGTGTACCATTACTGGCCTGCGCGCACAAGCGCGGGTGCCTTGCGGAGTGCGTGCAAAACCTGACAGCAAGTTTTCCGGGCAAACACCGGCCTCACCCCAAACCTCGCCGCTCCCTGCGGGTTCGGCTCGGTTTTGCCCCTCTCCAAAACTTTTTTTGGAGAGGGGCGGCGCGGCCCGGTTTTGGCCGTGCGGGGTGAGGCCAGATCGCCCCTCCAGCGAGTGCCCGGTTTGTCAAGTGGTTGCCTGTCAACTTTTGCTCACACCCGCCCCGCGAGAGTCCGGCCTCACCCCCGACCTGCGCGCCTCTTGGGGGGCGTTTGGGCTGCCCATTTTGGGGCCGCGCGGGAGTGAGGCCGGGTCACCCTGGCCAGTGATTTTCCCAAAGATCATCAGGCGCGGGCGATGCCTAACGTTCCTCAGCGTGATCATCGGCGACGGCGGCTGCCGCGAGTTCGGCTTCGCTGGGCGGGCCGACAATGGCTGTGCTCACAATCATGTCGTCGTCGGCCAGGTCCATCACCTTGACGCCGCTGGTCGCGCGCCCGTAAATGTTGATGGTGCTCACCTCGGTGCGCAGCGCGATGCCGCCCGCCGTGATCAGAGTCAGGTGGTCATCGCTGCCCACGACGTGCGCCCCCACGATCCGCCCGGTCTTGGGCAGGTCTTTGGAGAGCGTGCGCACACCCAGCCCGAACCGGTGCTGTACGGGATATTCGTGGAGCGAGGTCCGCTTGCCATAGCCGTATTCAGTGACGACCAGCAGGTGCGCGTCGGGGTCGGTGATCACGGCGAGGGCGGTCAGTTCGTCCTGGTCGTTGCCAAAGCGGATGGCGCTCACGCCCGCTGCCTGGCGGCCCATCACGCGCACGTCCTGCTCGTTGAAGCGAATGCTCTGGCCGTACCGGGTCACCAGGATCACGTCCTGGTTGCCGGTGGTGTGCACAGCCCAGCCGAGATAGTCGCCCTCGTCCAGCGTCATGGCGATCAGGCCATTGCTGCGCACCTGGGCGAATGCGCTGACCGGGACCCGTTTGATTCGCCCCTGGCGCGTGCACATGATGAAAAAGCCTTCGGTATCCTCGAAGGTGGGCACGCTGGTGATGGCCGTGACGTATTCTTCCGGTTGGAGCGCCAGGAAGGCATTGATCAGCGTGCCTTTTGCGCCGCGCCCGGCTTCGGGGATCATGTAGGCGCGGTCGGAATAGACCTTGCCCTGGTCGGTGAAGAACAGCACATGGTCGAGCGAATTGGCGGCGTAGAGGTGATCGACGGCGTCTTCTTCGCGGGTGGCCATGCCGGTCGAGCCTTTGCCCCCGCGCCGCTGCGAGCGGTAGAGCGAGGTTGGCACGCGCTTGATATAGCCGCGCTCGGTCAGGCTGATCAGCACTTCTTCCTGGCGCACCAGGTCGCTTTCTTCGAACTGGGTCATTTCGTCGAGCGAAAGCTCGGTACGGCGCGCGTCACCATATTTTTCGGCGAGCATCTGCACATCCTCGCGGATCAGCGCGAGGATTTTGCGCGGCCAGCGCAGCAGGTCTTCGAGGTAGGCGATGCGGTCCATGATCTGGCGATATTCGTCCTCGATCTTCTGCTGCTCCAACGCGGCCAGGCGGCGAAGCTGCATATCGAGGATGGCGTTGGCCTGGAGTTCGGTGAGATCAAAGCGGTCCATCAGGCGGGCGCGAGCGGCTTCGGTATCCGGCGCGCGGCGGATGGTCTCGATCACGTCTTCGATGCGAGCCAGCGCTTTGAGCAGCCCTTCGAGGATGTGGGCGCGGGCGCGCGCCTTATCGACCTCGTACAGGCTGCGCCGGGTGATGACATTGAAGCGGTGCTCGATGTAGATTTGCAGCGCACGGCGCAGGCTGAGCAGGCGCGGTTCGCCATCGACCAGGGCCAGCATCTGCACGCCGAAGGTGCTTTGAAGCTGGGTGAACTTGAACAGCCGGTTGAGCACGGTGCGCGGCTGAGCCTGACGCTTCAGCTCGATCACGATGCGCAGGCCGCGGCGATCGGATTCGTCGCGCAGGTCGGCGATCATATCCAGCCGCCCATCGCGCACCAGGTCTGCGATACGTTCCAGGATCAGCGACTTGTTGATCTGGTAGGGGATTTCGGTGACGATGATCGCCATGCGCCCGTTGCGCATTTCTTCAACCTCGGTGCGGGCGCGCATGACGATGCGGCCCTTGCCGGTGGCGTAAGCTTCGCGCAGCTCGGCTCCACCGACGATCAGCGCGCCGGTGGGAAAGTCTGGCCCTTTGACGAACTGCATCAGGTCATCGACCGTGATCTCGGCCACCGCTTCGGAAGGATCGTCGCCTTCCCAGGCGATCATGCGGTCGATCATGTAGCTGATCGCCCCGGCAACTTCAGTCAGGTTGTGCGGCGGGATGTTGGTGGCCATGCCGACGGCGATGCCGCTGGTGCCGTTGAGCAGCAGGTTCGGCAGTTTGCCGGGCAGGACCAGCGGCTCGTTCAGGCTGCCGTCGAAGTTGGGGATCCAATCGACGGTGTCCATGCCGATGTCTTCGAGCATCTCTTCGGTGATGGCGGCCATACGCGCTTCGGTGTAGCGCATGGCTGCCGGGCTGTCGCCGTCGATGCTGCCGAAGTTGCCCTGGCCATCTACCAGCATGTAGCGCATGGAGAAATCCTGTGCCATGCGCGCCATCGAATCGTACACGGCCTGGTCGCCATGCGGGTGATACTTGCCCAGCACCTCACCGACGATACGCGCGGACTTCTTGTAGGAACCGGTGGCGCGGATGCCCATATCGTGCATGGCGTAGAGGATGCGCCGGTGCACCGGCTTGAGGCCGTCGCGGGCATCGGGCAGCGCGCGAGCGACGATCACGCTCATGGCGTAATCGAGATACGAAGCGCGCATTTCCTGGTTGATGTCGATGGTGGCGACGTTGCCGATGTTCTCATCGTGCCCGTTATCTGACGGGCCAAAAGGGGTTTCGGATTCCATGCTCATCCCTGTGTGTTTCGATCGTGAGTTCAAACGCCGGGGTCGGGAATCAGTGGGGCGACCTGCGGCACACGCGGTCGCCCGCTGATCGTTACCCGCCTATCGTGCTCATACTGATTCACATACTGTGCTGTGCCCGGTAGAGCGTGGCACGCCAGGATGATACTCAAAATTATACCGCATCCGGGCCGTTTTCGCGAATTTCAGGGTGCGAGGGGTGCACACTGATGCATTTTGGCAAATTGATCGGATATGAGAGGGCGAACGGCTGGCTTCACCCCCGCGCGGCCCCAAAACCGGGCCGCTTCGCCCCCTCTCCGAAAATTTTCGGAGGGGGGGCAGACCAAGCGCCTCCCAAGAGGCGCGCAGGCCGGGGGTGAGGCCGGACTCGCGCGGGTCACGTATTTTGATGCAATCACCCTGCCGCCAGGGTGGTTTGATGCTCGCCGGGCGCGGTATACTCGGCGGCATGAGCGATTCCACGCCGGTCCCCGATTCTCTCCCTCGCTGGCTGTGGCCGCTGACTCTTGGCGGCGCGGCGCTGACCGCCCTGATCGTGGGGGTAGGGGCGCTGGCCCTGTTGCGCGGGGCCGCCGATCCGCCCGTGGCCGGGCCGGTGGTGTGGGCGGATTCTACGCTGGCGTGGGCGGGCGGCTCGACGGTGGCATTCGCGCCGGGTGAGAGCGCCTGGATCGCTGCGCCGGGCGAGGTCGCACTGCCCCGGCAGGCGTTCACCCTTTCGGTCGCTGCCCGGATCGACCCGGACGACTCGGCGAGCAGGGGCGCGACGTGGGGCATCTGGGCCGAGGACGGCGAGGGCGCGCGCATCGTCTGGGCGGTGCGCGGCGATGGCACGTTGACCATCCGCAGATGCCCCGCGAGCGCCCCGGTTCATGCCCCTTATTTGTTTGACTGCCCCGCGCTCATTCCTGAATGGCGCTGGCACGCCTACCCGCGCATTCTGCCGCCGGGCCGGGCCAACACGCTCACCCTGCACCGGGAGGCGGGTGGAATCCGGCTGCGCATCAACGGCGAGATTCTGGGCCTGGCAGGCGTAAACCTGGGCGGCCCCTGGGGACTCTGGGCGCAGGCCGGTGAATCTGCCCCGGTGACGTTCAACTGGCTGGCCGCCGAACTGCGCGTCGCCCGGCGATGACCGCGCGGGTGATTTACTTGCCCGATTGCCCCGGTGCGCATTACACTTAGGGCGCGAGAGGGGCCTATTTCATCGGTCATTGACCGGTGAGCACCTGCGCGTGTTTTCCGGGATTTGCGTGTCGGGCTGACTTCCGGCGCTTGCCGGAGAGTAGCCTCTGGGGTTTGGGACAACGCCATGACGACTGCTCAGCATCTCCATCTGGGACCGGACGCGCACCCTGTCGAGCAGGGGCGCTTGACGCATGGGCGCTGGCGGGCGGCCTTTTTTCCGGCGCGCCCCGCACCCCTGCCGGAAGATTCCGGCCCCGGCGAAGCCCTGCCGCCCGAACCGGCTCAGGCCGCGCTGCACGTTGTCCACGATCCCGAACGGCTGGCGTTTGCCCTGGCCGAAGGGCCAGCCGCCGATCCTCTCGCCCGGCACGCCGCCGAATTCCTCTGGCGACACGAGTCCATCACCGCCGACTGGCCGGTGAGTGTGCGCGACTGGCTGGCCGACCGCGAAGCCTGGCACGGGCTGCCTTCCGGCCCGACCTCGATCTTGTGCGGGCGGTTGGAACGAGACGCGACCGGCGGGTTCATTTTCCTGGCGTGGCTTGGCACCAACGGTGTGATTTTGCTCGACCGGCACGGCACCGCGGTTGAACTCGACACCATCCTGGCTGAGGGCGAATATTGGACGCCGGAGCATGGCCCCGAACCCGCCGGGATGGGGCTGCACGCGTACCGGGGCGGTCTGTTTGGGCTGGACCGGCTGCTGGTGTTCAGCGCGGGGGCGTCGCCGTTTGGGGCGGAACTGCCCAACCTCTCCAGCGCGGAAATTCAGCACGCGCTCGAAGACTGGGCCGAAGGCGCGCCCAGCCACCTGGTGTTCTTTGACCTCAGCCTGAACCCGGTGCTGACTGCGCCCAGGGAGATTGCCGTCAATTACCGCTGGGTCAGCGCCGATAGCTGCCTGATGTTCTGGCAGCCATCGCCCAATGCCACCGGCTACCGCATCGAGCAGGCGTCTTCGCCCGCCTTTGAAGACCCGGTGCTGATCGCCGAACTGACCGACAGCCGCCAGATTCAGTACCGTCTCTCGCCGCCGGTGGGCAGCCCGGCCTATTACCGCGTGATTCCGCTCAATCAGAATGTGCCCGGCACGCCGAGCGCGCCGTTCAGTCCCACGCCGATCACGCTGGCCGCCCCCATCCTTGAGCCGATCGAGTGGGCACCCGGTGGTGGCTATGTCTTGCGATGGACTGCGCTGCCGCTGGCCACCAGCTATGAAGTGCAGGTCTCGGCAGTGCCCGACTTCGACCCGCACAGCAGCATGGTGATCTACCGGGGCGAAGCATCCGAACTGCACCTGCCCGGCGACAGCCCGGTGAGCCAGTATTATCGCGTGCGGGCCGTCAACGCGCTCTACGCGCCGCAGATGCCCTCTCCGTGGAGCAGCGCGCAACGCTCGCCCGCCCGCCTGGACCGGCCTGTATTCACCCAGGTGTCGCCGGGGCGTATCGAGTGGAACCCGGTGCCCGGCGCGCGCCAGTATGTGATCGAGGTGAGCGACCCGACCGATCCCGAATCCGAGCCGGAGACGATCACCACGCAGCAGCCGCTCTGCCTGCCCGCCGAACAGCCCGCCGCTTACCGTGTGCGGGCGGTGCGCCACCCGGAAGATCCGCGCACTGCCAGTGAATGGAGCGAGCAAATCACGCTGGCGGCCCAGCCGAGCCGGACTTCCTTGCTGGATGGGCGGTTTGCCATCCCAGCGCTGGTGATCGGCACCGCGGTCGCGCTGCTGCTGGGTGTGGCGCTCGGCTTGTTGGGTCTGAGTGCGTATCAGAATGCCAACGCCACCGACACGCCGTCTCCCTTCCCGCAGAGTGCCCTGCGCGAGACTCAGCAGGCCGCCACCGCCGCCATCGGCTACGCGACCCAGGCCCGCATCCAGGGCACACGGGCCGCGCAGGGCATCGCCGATACACGCCTGCTGGCCGCCACCTCGACTGCCATCGCGCGCGAAAACCTGGCGCTCCAGGCCGCCAATACGACGGCTGCCCAGGTGATGGCTCTCACCCTGGAGGCGGAACTCACGCGCACGCATATTCCCAGCGCCACGCCGACTATCACGCTCACGCCGTCGATTACGCCGAACCTGACCGAGACGATCGAGACCGCCTTCAGCGCCGGGCTGACGGCTACCGCTGCCGGGTGGACGGCCACACCTTCGCCGACCGCCACCTTCACGCCGTCGATTACGCCGAACCTGACCGAGACGATTGACGCCGCCTTCAGCGCCGGGCTGACGGCCACCGCCGCCGAATGGACGGCGACACCCACCGCGACCTGGACGCCCACACCAACCGCCACCTTCACCCCGACGGCAACGGATACGCCGCTGCCCACGCCCGACGTGAACGCAACGCTCAACGTGCTGGTGATCGAGCGGCTGACGGCGACCGCGCTTCAGTGGACGGCGACGCCCACGCCTACATCCACCATCACGCCATCGGCCACGCGCACGCCCACCGCGACGCTGACACCGACTCCAACCGCCACCGCGACGGTCACCCCCAGCGGGACTCCAACCGCCACCGCGACAGCTACACTCACCCTGACGCCCACGCCGAGCGTGACGCCTTCGCTGACGCCCACACCCACGCCCGACCTGACTGCAACCGCCCAGGCGTTGATCGCGGCGCTGCCGCAGGGCTGCTTTGTGGTCAATCTGCCGGGGCAGCCGGGGCCGGTCGCGCTCTCGGTGAGTCCGCGGGCCGATGCCCGGCGCGTCTTGGTGGCCAGCGTGCTTCGCCGGCCCATTGCTGCCCAGCACACCGCCCGTGAAGGGGTATGGATGCGCGTACAGCCCTACAGCGGCGGGCGTTTTAAGGGATGGCTGCTGCTGCCGGAGGGCTTGACTCTGGCGGATGTGGCCGGCGGCCCAGATTGCGACCTGGCGCGCGATGTGCCTGTAGTGCCGTAGCCGTGTGGCGGGATCGGCCTGGCCCGTTGAGGAGGTCACCCGATGAGCGAAACGAACCGCAATCCGTTGCTGTCCGATGATCGGCCTGGCGATCCGGCGGCTGCGCCGACGATGGGGGCGATCAGCGCTCCAACTGGCGCGCCCGACATGAAGCTGCAAGACCGCATTTTCCGCGAACGGTCGGCGCTGGCGGTCATCCTGGTCACACTCTTTTTTGTGGTCGTGCTGGCCCTGTGGCTGACTTATCTGCGCATCCAGTACATCAACGATCAAAAGGCATTCGACAAGGCGCTGATCTCCGCGCTGGCCCCGGCAGTGGTCAGCGAGGATGCGGCAGGGCCGGGCGCTGCCCCCGATCCGACAACCGCCGCGCTCCACGCTGAGGCCCAGGCCGCGCTTGGCGAGGCGCAGCGGCTCATCGCCCGCGCGGAAGATGCTCAAAACACGGTGGACCTGCTGCTGAGCTTCCTCGAAGGCGCGGCGGTGTTGGTGGGGATTGCCATCGGCGCGGCGGCCTATTTCGGCTTCCGCAACTACCGCGAAGTCTCCGAAGAAGCGCGCAGCGATCACGAAAAGACTCTCCAGATTCAGAACGATCTGAACGTGGCCCTGGCCAACCTGGAAGGGCGGCAGAAGCAGCTGGACCAGGCGATGGCCGAACTGGGTAATTCGCGCGCCAAAGTCGAGCACGCGCAGGACATTTTCTCGATGCTGGTGCTGGCCTACCAGGAACTCCGCCTGGGGAACTGGCAGCAGGCGTATGATCCGGCGCTGCGGGTGCTCGAACTGGACCCGGATAACGTCCAGGCGCTTTACCTGGCAGGCTGGCTCGAAAACCAGTATATCGATGGCAAGGCTCATCTCGCCCTGGATCGCCTGAGACGGGCGGTCAGGCTGGCCCCCAACTGGCCCTCGGCGCGCGCCGCGCTCGCGGTGGTCCTGCGCCGCCGCGCGCGGGATGCGGCTGGCGACGAGCAGCAGCGGCTCTATGACGAGGCGGTGCGCCACTTCACCAGTGCGCTGGCGGATGCGCCCAACCTGCTCGATCTCAACCTGGAGTCGTTCAACGGCCCGCTGGCGGCCATCTACCGCGAACGCAAGCAGTATGACCGGGCGCGCGATGCCTACCGCGAAGCCTGCAAGGTCACGCCCGGCTCGTCGTACCCGGCGGGCAATCTCGCCACGCTGCTGCTGCGCGACAGCACCATCAACGGCGCGGACCGCCAGCCTGCCATCGAGATGTACGAGCGGACGATTGCGCTCGCCCAGGCCGAGTTAGGCCTGGCTCGCCGCGATTATTTCATCCAGATGGACATCGCCATGTCTGCCCTCATGTTGAGCGCGGTGCCCGGCAAGTCTTATACGCCGGACGGCGCGCGCCGCCTGTTCTACGAGGCGATAGAGACCCACGATCCCTCGCTGGAGATGCTCAAGGTGACCCGGCGCGGGCTGGAAGCGCTCGACGAAGCCTGCCCGCTTGAATGGGATCAGGTCAAGGCTCAATTGAAGGACCTGCTGGAAGACATTACCAAACGCATCGCGGACAGGTCGCCCGCCGGAGGCGACTTGCACCCGACTCGTTCGGAATCGCAGTAACCCAGGAAGGATTGATGACCGTGAACCGGCGATTGGACTGGTTTTTGATGCTCGTGATGCTCACCGTGCTGGCGGCGTGCGGCGGCGGGGGCGATGATGACAGCCTGCCGCCCAGCATGTCGGAGTCTGGCAGCGGGACGCCGGCGGCGACCGAAATCCGCCCGACATTCCCGCCCACCTGGACGCCGGTGCCCACTCAGCCGAGCGCCACGCCGCGCCCTACCCTCGAGTACACCTATGCGCAGCCCACGCTGCCGACGTTCATTCCACCGACCTACACATCCTCGCCCGCGCCGCCCACCCGCACGCCCGCACCCACGCGGGTTCAGTCTGGCCCGGTGGCGACTCAGCCGCCGGTGGTGCAGACTCAGTCGATGACGCTCCAGCTGTCCGCCGCGCTGCTCAACCAGGCGGCGCAGGCCGAATTCGAGGCGGGGGCGGTGCCGTACCTTCTGGGCGCGCCGGGCTTCAACTTCGCGCCGCCCGATACGGTGATCGTGCTGGTTAACATGCAGACCGAGGCTAACGATCCGGCCACCGCGGCGACGGTGGTGATCCGCGCGACTATCGGCCTGCAGGCAGGCAAGATCACGCTGACGCAGGTGGGGACCAACCGCCTGGGCGATACGGCGGTGGTGCAGCTTCCGCTGGTCGATGCGCTGCTGGATACGCTCGAAGTGCGCATCGACACGGCGATCCGCGCCTATTTCACCGGCATCGTGCCCGGCGGCCTGGACTATACCATCACCTCGGTGGAGGTGATTGAAGGGGCGGTCAGCCTGACGGTGAACGCGGTGATCCAGTCTCAGGGCGGCACTCAGGCAGGCACGCCGACCAGCGCCCCGCAGGGGTAGGGGACGCGGGCGCGCTCAGCCGGGTGCCCGGTGCGTAATGTGGACAGCGAAACGGGGCGCTGCTCGCTGCTGCGCCCCGTTTGATTCCGCCGACAGCCGGGCGATCACAAGGTGATGTGCGGCTGGTATTCGCCAAACACGCCGCGCAGGGTGTGGCAGATCTCGCCCAGAGTCACATCGTGCTCGACGCATTCGATGAACAGCGGCATCAGGTTTTCGTCGGTGCGGGCGGCGGCTTCGAGGTGAGTCCGCAGTTCGGCGACGCGGGCATTGTCGCGCGTGGCGCGCAGCTCGGCCAGCCGCGCGCGCTGGGTCTGCTCGATGGCCGGATCGACGCGCAGCAGATCCGGCACCATCTCCGCCTCGCCGCTCTGGAACTTGTTCACGCCCACCACGATCTGCTCCCCGGCTTCGATGGCGCGCTGTGTGGCATAGGCCGCGTCGTTGATCTCGCCCTGCATATAGCCCGCTTCGATGGCGGCCAGCGCCCCGCCCAGCGCGTCGATCTGCTCGATGTAGGCGCGCGCGTCGCGCTCAACGGCATCGGTCAGGTGCTCGATCAGGTAGCTGCCCGCCAGGGGATCGATGCTGTCGGCTACGCCGGATTCGTAGGCGATGATCTGCTGGGTGCGCAGCGCCACCTGGACGGCGGCCTCGGTGGGCAGGGCGAGCGCCTCGTCCATGCTGTTGGTGTGCAGGCTCTGCGTGCCGCCCAGCACGGCGGCCAGCGCCTGGATCGTCACGCGCACGACGTTGTTGGCGGGCTGCTGCGCGGTGAGCGTGCTGCCGCCGGTCTGCGTGTGGAACTTGAGCGCCTGGCTCTTGGGGTCTTTGGCCCCAAAACGGTCGCGCATCAGGTGCGCCCACAGCCGCCGCGCCGCGCGGAACTTGGCGACTTCTTCCAGGAAGTTGTTGTGCGCGTTGAAGAAGAACGACAGCTGCGGTGCGAACTCGTCTACATCCAGCCCGGCGGCCAGCGCCGCCTCGACATAGGCGATGCCGTTGGCGAGCGTGAAGGCGACTTCCTGCGCTGCCGTCGATCCGGCCTCGCGGATGTGGTAGCCGGAAATGCTGATGGTATTCCACTTGGGGACCTCGCGCGCGCAGTAGGCGAACAGGTCGGTGATCAGGCGCATCGAGGGCTTGGGCGGGAAGATATAGGTGCCGCGCGCGATATATTCCTTGAGGATGTCGTTCTGCACCGTGCCGCGCAGTTTGGCCGGTTCGACTCCCTGCCGCTTGCCGACCGCGATGTACATCGCCAGCAGCACCGCCGCCGGCGCGTTGATCGTCATGCTGGTCGAGACCTTGTCGAGCGGGATACCCTCGAACAGGCGGGCCATGTCGCGCAGCGAGGGGATGCTTACGCCCACTTTGCCCACTTCGCCCAGCGCCATCGGGTCATCGGAATCATAGCCGATCTGGGTGGGCAGGTCGAAGGCAACGCTGAGGCCGGTCTGCCCGGCATCGAGCAGGAAGCGGTAGCGGGCGTTGGTCTCTTCGGCGGTGGCATAACCCGCGTACTGGCGCATGGTCCAGAAGCGCCCGCGATACATGGTGGGCTGCACCCCGCGCGTGAAGGGAAACTCGCCGGGCAGGCCGAGCTTTTCGGCATATTGGCGCGCGCCCTCGTCGTTGATGGTGGCGGGATCGGGCAGGTAGACGCGGTCGAGCACCTCGCCGGACGAGGTTTTGAAAACGGGCTGGCGTTCGGGGAAGCGGTCGATGACCGGCTTGAGCGTGTTTGTTTCCCAATCGTGCTTGAGCTGGGTCAGGTTTTTGTTGATCATGGCTGGTATCCGCCTGTAAAGCCGCCTGAAGACAATTCGCGAGTCAGAATGGGCGTCTACTATACCGCAGGTTGGCGCAGAGGGCCGAAAACCCAGGGTAATTGCATCAAAACACGTGACCCGCGAGAGTCCGGCCTCACCCCCACCTTCGCCGCGCCCTGCGGGCGCGCCCGCAGGGCGCGGCGTCGG
>DAOUFU010000215.1:0-9352 GCA_034429275.1 Anaerolineae bacterium
CCGGGCGCGTGGTTTTGACCGCCTGCCGGATTCCGCGCGCGACTTCGGCATTCAGTTGCTGAACCTCATCCTGGCGGCCCAGCATATTGCCCACATCGATCCGCCAACCGTCGATGTGGTACGGCTCACGCAGCCATCGCCGCAGGATGCTATCCGCATCTTCGTACATCCGGCGGCGGAGTTCGGCGCTCTGGTAATTGAGCTTGGGCAGCGAATTGTGGCCAAGCCAGTTGGCATATTTGTCCGGGTGCCGGTAGAAGGTGAAGAATTCCGCTTCTGGGGCGTGGGGATCGGCCTGGGCTGCCAGGAACCATCGGTGCTGGCTGCCGCAGTGATTGGGCACCATGTCGAGGATCAGGCGCATTCCGCGCTCATCCAGCGCCGCCCGCAGCGCGATCAAGGCTTGCTCGCCGCCCAGGTGGGGATCAACCCGCTCGTAATCGGTGACGTCGTAACGGTGCACGCTGAACGCAGTGAAGATCGGGTTCAGGTACAGCGCCGTGACTCCCAGGTCGGCCAGGTAGTCGAGCTTCTGGATGATGCCCTGCAGGTCGCCGCCATAATAGGCCAGGCGCGTGCCGCGTCCTGGTGGCAGCGGATCGCCCCAGCCCAACGTGATCGGGCGCTCGCCGCGCAGTTCAAAATCGCCCGGCTGCGGGTCGTTTGTGGGGTCGCCATTGGCGAAGCTGTCGGGGAAAATCTGGTAGAACACGGCTCCGGCCAGCCATTCCGGGATGGATGCCCCGGCCACAATGCGGAAATCGGTGGAATCCAGCGGCTCGTGGGCCACCAGGCCCGCCGCCGTCATCCACCACACGCCGTCATCAGCCAGCAGCAGAAAGCGGTAATGAGTCACCGGCTCACGCAGAGTCAGCCGCGCCTCGAACCAGCGCGCAGGCGGTACCATCGGACCGGCTGTCATCGGGGTGAGCGTTTGCTCGCCATTGGGAAAGGCGCGCAGATATATCCGCCGAACCGGGGCATTCGCGCCCACTCGCAGCGCGACGCGAACCGTCTCGCCGATCTGTGGGGTCAGGGCGCTGACATATTGCTCGGAACCATCGTGGTGAACAGTGTTTGCCCAGGGTGGCAGTGCAGGCAGTGTCATTGGGGATTCCTCAAGCTCCAGGGTTGGAAGTGAATCATGCGCGGTCAGGATGCGCCGGTTTTTTGGCGGATGCGCCGCAGTTGTGCCTGGGTTGCCGATTCCACCGCCGCCGGATCGCCCAGAATACGGCGGTTGAGCACGGCCAGCGATTCGTCCAGGGTGTAGACGATCGGGAACCCGGTCGGGATATACAGCCCGGCGATCTGGTCGTCGGGAATCTGGTCCAGGTGCTTGACCAGGGCGCGCAGGCTGTTGCCATGCGCGACCACCAGCACCCGTCGCCCCGCGCGCAGATGCGCTGCGATGGTATCGTCCCAGCAGGCTATGACGCGCGCCAGCGTCGCCTTCAGCGATTCGGTGGCGGGGAGCACTTCCGGCGGCAGGTGGGCGTAACGTGGATCGAAGCGGGGATGGCGCGGGTCGTCCCAGCCGAGCGCGGGAGGCTCGTCCGCGAAGCCGCGCCGCCACCGGAAGACCTGCTCTTCGCCCACCTGCGCGGCGGTATCCGCCTTGTTCATGCCTTGCAGCGCGCCATAATGCCGCTCATTGAGCCGCCAGTCGCATATCTGCGGGATCCACATCCGGTCCAGGGCGTCGAGCACGATCCAGGTGGAACGAATGGAGCGCTTGAGCACCGAGGTCATGGCCACATCCACGATCAGCCCCTCGGCGCGGATCAGGTCGGCGGCATGGCGGGCTTCGGCTTCACCGGCGGGCGTCAGGTCCACATCGGTCCAGCCGGTGAAGCGGTTTTCGGCATTCCAGGCGCTCTCGCCATGCCGCAATAGAATCAGTGAGTGGTTCATTCAGAAGCGGGCGCGCCTTTCGGCGATGAGCGCCCGGTAAAATGCCAGCAGGTCGCGGTCCTGGGCGTCGCCCCACAGCATCGGCTCGCGGCTGACTTCGAGTCCCCAGCCGTCCTCTCTGCCGCGGCGCTGCGAAAGCCCAACTTCTGTCCCATAGTAGATGATGGGCGGGCCGGGCAGCCGCATCTGGACGGCAGCGGCCCGGCGCAGGGCGTCCTTGTCGCCCTGGGCGATGAACAGGAAGCGATCCATGTCGTGATTGTCGATGAAGGTCGGGCGGATGAAGTCGCCCTGACCGGCGAAGTACGCCTCGTGCCGTTCGAGGAAGCGCTCCAGATCGGCCTCAGTGCGCACGCGGTAGCCGTAAGTGTGACGCAGCATCTCGCCCGCGTGGAAATCCAGGCAGCCATCCAGCCGCCCGATATAGGGCAGCCAGTCGAGCGGCTGATCTACGATTTCGCCAAAGCAGAACGCGTCTGGTTTGACGGCGCGGCAGGCCGCGCGGAAATCGTGCCAGAAGCCGGGGCCGGGGCCATTGGCATAGTCCAGCCGATAGCCGTCCGCGCCAAAATCGCGCAGCCAGTGTTGGGCAGTCTCCAGCAGCCAGGCCCGCGCCGGGAGATGGTCTACGTTGATCTCCGGCATGGTCGCCACGCCGAAAAAGCCCCTGTACCCTACCGGAGAATCGTTGAAATGGAACCAGTCGCGGTAGGGGCTGTGCGGATCGTGCAGCGCGGATTGGAAAAACGGGTGCCGATCCGAGACGTGGTTGCACACCATGTCCAGCAGCACGCGCAGCCCGCGCGCGTGGGCGGCCTCGATCAACGCGGCCAGTGCCTCGTTGCCGCCAAGCCGCGGCTCGACCTGGGTGTAGTCGGTGACATCATAGCCGTGATGCGTCGGGCTGGCCCACACCGGGCTGAGCCAGATGCACGTCGCGCCCAGATCGGCGATATAGTCGAGCTTGTCGCGCACGCCCCAGAGCGTCCCGCCGCAAAAACCGCTCAGGTCGTCAGTTTGCAGCCATTCCTGCCCATCGCCGGGGTAGAAGCGGTCCACAAAAACCTGGTAAATTACCGCCTCGCGTGCCCAATCGGGTGGGCGCAGCGTGTCTACTGGGTAGCTGAACACCCGGCCTGTGCCCACATCGCCGGAGATCGGGTCGGGTGCGGGATCACCCCGGAAGAATGCGGCAGCGGCCTGCTCAGCCACGTCGCGCACAACCGGCCAGTCGGCCCAGAGTTCAGGGGCATCCGAGCCGGCCTGCCACGCATTGATCCGGTAGCGCACGGTGACTCCTTCGGGCTGCGGCGGCAGAGTCGCCCGCCAGGTGGTGACATATCCCCACGCGACGGCGTCCCACTCCGTGCTGATGCGCTCGAACGGGACGACCTGGCCGTTGGTGGCGATTCCTCGCCTGCCGGCGGGCATAGAACCGTCCACCGTGTAGATGCAGGCAACCCGATCGGCGGAGCAGTCGGTCCCGATCTGAACGGTGAGGGTTACCGGATCGCCCGGCGCAGGATCGCGCGGGGAATGCGCGAACCCATGCTGCACACCGCGTCGGGCGGTCCGGTGGTGGATCAGTTTTAACTCGTCAGTCGCAAACGTGCCGAAGATAAAATCCATGCTAGCCTTTGACCGAGCCTTCGGTGAGACCGCTGACCAGGAAGCGCTGGAAGGTCAGGATCAAGATCACGATCGGAATTGCGCCGATCATGGCACCTGCCGCAAATACGCCCCATTCCAGGTTGAACTGGTCGCTGATGAACCGATTCAGGCCGATAGCCAGCGTCTGGACCTCTTTGTTCTTAAGCAGCGTCAGCGAGATGATCACATCGCCATAGGTGCCGATGAACGACAGGATCGCCACAACCGCCAGGATAGGCCGCACCAGGGGGAAGATGATCTGCCAGAAGATGCGCCAATCCGACGCGCCATCGATCTTGGCGGACTCATCCAGGTCGCGCGGGATCGAGTCGAAGAAGCCCTTCATCAACCAGGTATTGATGCCCAATGCGCCGCCCAGGTAGACCAGGATCAATCCCCCGTGCGCGTTCAGCCCCAGCCAGGGGATGTGTTTGCCGATGGAGTTGACCAGCAAGAAGGTCGCCACAATGGTGAGCGAATTGGGGAAGACCTGCACCAGGAAGATCGTCAGCATCATGTTGCGGCGGCCCGTGAAGCGGAAGCGCGAGAAGGCATAGGCCCCAAATGCCCCGATCAGCACCGACAGCACCGCTGTGATCGACGCCACCTTGATCGAGTTCCACATCCACAACCCGAACGGGCGCAGCGACTGGCGGTTGTTGCTCTGATAGGTGGTGCGGGCTTCTTTGAACTGGTCACCGCAGTCTTCAAAACGCACGCAGGCCTTGACAGTATCGCCCAGGTCTCGCACCAGTTGGATTTCGTTGTGTAGCAGGCTCTCGTAATTCTTGAACCCAAACTGCTTGGGGATCAGCTTCTGGGTGTTGAGCGTGCCGGTTTCGTTCACCGATGCCGAGCCAATCCACACGATAGGGAAGTAGGCGAACACGAACGCCACCAGGATGATGAGCATCCGCAAAGCCCAGCCACCCCACTTGGCCCGCAGCATCGGGTTGTCGAGGAAACTCATCACTGTGCTAAACATTTTCCGAGGTCTCCTCCCAGCGCTGGGTGAACTGGAAATTGAAGTAGGTGATGATCGCGATCATCACGAAGATCACGATGCTGATGGTCGAGGCAAAGGCGTAATCTGCGCCGCGCCCACTGCCAAACGCCAGCCCGTAGGTATACGGGATCAGGATGTCGCTGTGCCCGGCGGCGGTGTCCGGCGAGATGGGCGGCCCCCCTTCCGCAAAAAGCTCCACGATGGTGAAGTTGTTGAAGTTGAAGGCAAACGACGCGATCAGCAGCGGCCCCACCGCAACCAGCAGCAGGGGCAGAGTCAGGTGGCGGAACTGCTGGAAGACATTCGCCCCGTCGACACGCGCAGCTTCGTAGATATCGCGGGGGATGGATTGCAGCGCGCCGGTGGTGATCAGCATCATGTAGGGGAAGCCCAGCCACAACTGGATCAGCAGGATACCAATCTTGACCCAGTTTTGATCGGTGCGCCAGTTGGGGCCGTCGATCCCGATATCGCCGAGCATCTTGTTGACGATGCCCAGTTGGTCGTTGAGCAGTCCTCGCCACACCAACACGCTGATGAAGGCCGGGATCGCGTAGGGCACCAGCAGCGCGGTCCGTATGACGGCACGCCCCGGCATAAACTGCGCGTTGAGAATCACGGCCAGGAACAACCCATACGAGAAGGTGAGAAACACGGTCAGGAACGCGTGGGCGACCGTCCACATGAAGACGCGGAAGAATGGCTCGCGGATCTTTTCGTTGGTGAAAAGGCGCTGGAAATTATCGAAGCCGACGGTCACGTAATACCCCGGACGAATCGGGGGCAGCACCTGGCCGTCCGCGTCTATCACCTGGCCCTCTTCGTTGATCAGCGGGCCGTCAACCGGCGTGTAGGTGCCGGTCTTGGCCTCATAGGTCACGCCGGTTTCGTTGTCGAACATCGTCTTGCCGCCGTTGCTGAAGGTGTACTTCTGGCGGAAGACACCCGCCTGCCGGAGCGGGTTCTTGGGGTTGAGCTGGATGATATTCCCTTCTTCGCCGAACTGCGTTGGGGCCAGTTTGCTGTCAAGAATGGCAAACAGGCGGTTCTGCGGCACGCGGTCGTAGTCGGCCAGGCCGGTAGGGATACCGTCTTCATCGAGCGTATTGTCGCCCAGGTCCACCTCGTCGGCGGGGATCACCTCGCCCTGGATGGCAAAGAGAACGTCACCGGTGCCTTTGTCGGGAATGAGCCACAACCCATAGCGCTCTTCACCGTCCTTCGAGACGAAGGCCGTCCATTTGTAGGTCTGCGTATCAGCGGGCAGATACGTGCGGCTTTCCAGCACCTTTTGGGCCTGGGTTTGGGTGAGCAGGTTGCCGTCTCTGTAATTGGTGAAGGCCACGTAGATGGTGAAGATCGTCGGGTAGATGACCATGACGATCAGCAGCGCCAGCCCCGGTGAGAACCAGCGGTAGGGATACATACCGTCTACCAGGAAGATGATGTTGATGGCGACGGTAATTACGCCGATGAAGATCGCGAGAATCCAGTCCCCTTCACCCAGCAGTTTTGACACAAACCAGATTGAGAAAGCATCTATCAAGGCCAGTACGGTCAAAAAGAACGCGGTTCTAAGTAATGATTTTCCGGCAAAAGCGGCGGCGAGCCGTTTGCCGGCGGGTGGTGAAGTAGCATCCTGGTTCGTCATAGGCGGATGGGTGTGGGGTCGGACGGATTCCCGGTGGCCCCCACACCGGTACTCCTTTCACATCGTCGTAAGCCATTTGATGGGAAACAGGGCCGGGGAATTAAGTCCACCGGCCCTGCATGGTTCACGCGCGCGCCAGAGTGGTTATCGGGCGCTCAGGCCCCAACCTAGCTGCCAGCGGCAGCTTCGGCGATAGTCTTGGCTGCGGCATCGGCCAGTTCCTGGGCCGACTGATCGGGATTCTGCATCGCCAGGGTGATGGCATCGCCCCAGGCGCTCCACACTGCCGACATCGCGGGGATGGCGGGCATGGGCACACCGTTGGCACCGGCCTCACCGAGGGCGGCCAGCAGCGGATCCTCAACCTTTTCCTGGGCCGAAAGCAGGGCCGGGGCACGGTTGCCCGCTTCGTACAGGGCCAGCTGCACTTCTTCCGAGGCGACGAACTCGCTGAGGAAGGCCTGGGCCAGCAGCGGCTGCTCGCTGAAGGCGCTGATCATGAAGCCCTGCACACCCAGGAAGGGCGCACCAGGCTCGCCACCTTCTTCACCCGCCGGGAAGGAAGCAATGGCAAACGGCACACCGGCTTCGGTGAAGGCCTCGATGTTCCAGGGGCCGGTGATGTACATGGCCGCCTGGCCATCCATGAACAGGGTCTGGGCGGCAGTACCATCCAGGCCGCTGGGGATCAGGCCATCGCTGATCATATCCTGCACCCATTCGAGGGCGGCCACCGAACCGGCATTGTTCACGCCGATATCGTCGGCGGTATAGTTGCCCTTGTCATCGCGGCCAAAGATGTAGCCACCGAAAGCGGTCTGGATCGGCAGGAAGTGATAGGGGTCGCCTTCCTGGCGGATGAACCCGTATTTGCCTTCGCCGGCACCCACGATTTGCTCAGACAGGGCGCGGACCTCGGCCCAGGTCGCGGGCGGGGTCTCGACCATCTCGGTGTTGTAGAAGAAGCCGACATTCTCTACTGCGTACGGCACGCCGTAAAGCTGGCCATCCTGGCTGAAGGCCGAGATCGCTACCGGCGAGAAGTCGTCCACGTTGGCGAGTTCCACCGGGGCCAGCAGGCCGTTGGTGACCAGTTCGCCGAGCCAGTCGTGCGCGCCGATAATCACATCGGGGCCTTGCCCTTCGGGGCCGGCAATGCGCAGCTGATCGCGGATGTCACCAAACGCGAGCTGCTGGACGACCAGGGTCACGCCATATTCTTCTTCGAAGGCTGCGCCGAGGGCCTCGATCACGCCCGCGCGGTCTTCGTCGGCCCAGATCAGCAGTTCGGGGTTTGAGGTTTGCGCGTGCAGTGCCAGCGGGAAAGCCCCAAGCACCATCACAACAACCAACAACAAGGTCAAATTTTTCTTCATGGTTCAGCTCTCCATTTAGTTTATGCAAGCGGTATAGCTTGTGATCTCACGCCCGCGCGCCGATCCCAGCGCGCGCGCATGGTCCTGCCCGAAACAATGAAAAAACACAGCGAGTTCCGTTGCACGGTTCTCTGATCGATGGGTGATGTGTACGCGCCTCCCTTTGATTGATCGCCTGGTGGTTGCCCACAGGTAAAACGGTTTACTCTAATGACTTCGACAAACGAGATGTCATCTATAGTGGTGTGGGCCGCCCGGTGGCTGTTTCATGCGGTGCTGCGATGTCCACATCGCGTCCCTAGCCCATATTATAGGCCATCCTGCGCAGTTGGCAAATGAATTTTCCGGAGATTCCAAAATTTTGGATCAAGCCGGTTCAGGCGACAAGGCTATGGCCAGGGCAAACGTCTCCGCAGGGGTGCGCCAACCGGGATCATTTTGGGGAGTGTTTTTCCCCGGCTATTGCCGCCCGGCAGGCAATGCGCTAACCTATGCGCAATCGATGTTTCATGGTTGCCCTGCTGCTCTTGTCCCGGAGCCGTGTGGCAAAGGAGACTATTGGTTTATGGCTCGCACACACTGCCTTCTTTCGCTGATAATTGTGCTTGTACTCGCCGTTTCTCTGGTTCCTTCTGCGGCGGCGCAGGATGACGCTTTCACGGTCCAGGTTGATGAGGCGCTGCGTCCCGCATTCGAGGTGCTTTTTTCCGCCCGTTATGACGGCGCGCAGCCGACAGTTGTGGACTCCGGCGCTGACCTGCTGGTGACCGCCGATGCCGCCGCGCTCGAAGCTGCTGCCGACGGCCTGCCCGACTATTTCCTGCCGGGGGCGGGGATCGTGCCCCTGACGGATAACACCGAGGCCGCGGCTTTTGTCGCCTTTGCCGTCTCGCCCGATGGACAGCAGGCGTTGATCGATGCCGGGCTGCTGCCTGCCGTGGTGACTGTCACCGACCAGGCGGGCAAAACCGTCGAAGTGCCGCAGCCCGTGCGCGGCGTGATCACGCCCTTTGGCATCACGACGTTCCTGGTGTACGGCGCGGGTGGGCAGGATCGTATCCTGGCCGGGGTCTACATTGGCGCGCGCGGCGAACCTGGCGCAACGCGCATGGCGCAGATCGATCCTGACTTCCCTGCCAAGTCAACCTCATCAATGTCGCAGCGTGAGATCAATGTCGAAGAAGTGGCAGCACTCGACCCGGATGTGATCCTGGCCGGTGCGCGCAGCCAGTGGTTGGACGCCGTCGCCGAGCTGAACATCCCGGTGGTGTTGTTCCAGGGCGAGACGCCGGAGACCCTCAAGGAAGCGGTGCGCATCGTCGGGCAGATTCTCGGCCCCAACGCCGCTGCCCATGCCGAGGCCTGGATCGCCTACTACGACTCGGTGTTTACGCAGGTGACCGGGGCCACTGCCGCGCTGGATTCGCGCCCCGCGGTGATGTTCTCCGGCTCCGAGCCGCTGCGCATTGCCAGCGGCGAGATGTACCAGTCCTTCATGATCGAGGCGGCAGGGGGGCGCTCCGTCAGCCGCGACCTGACCGGTTACTGGAACGACCTCAACCTGGAACAGATTGCCCTGTGGAATCCGGAGGTGATCTTCACCACCTCGTATGATGGCGCATCGGCAGAGACCCTCGTCAAAGAGACGGAGTGGCAGGTGATCGCGGCAGGCAAAGAGGGCCGGGACTACCGTCTCCCCGCGGATGTGGCTCCCTGGGCCCTCCCCATTGCGGAACCGGTGCTGGGCAGCATCGG
>DAOUFU010000216.1:0-4894 GCA_034429275.1 Anaerolineae bacterium
CAGGTCGAGATCGTGATGGCCCCGATCAATGTGTTTCAATCCCCCGAAGGGGATTAACTGCGTACAGCCATCGGTGGTAGCCCTCGCGATGGCGGTTCCAAGTTGGTTTCAATCCCCCGAAGGGGATTAACTGCGTACAGCCAAACACAGACAAATACCACAGATTTGTACTGGCGGGCATGGGTTTCAATCCCCCGAAGGGGATTAACTGCGTACAGCCTCTATTTTGCCCTCATATTGGAATCGATGCAAATTCGCGCGCCAGCGCGTCGCAGCGCATCGACTCGATCGGCTCGCGGGCATAACGATTTAATAATGGAAAATGGATGATCTCAATGCGGCTGGCGGATGGTCTGGCCCTGGTTTGGCCGACCACATCTCGCGCCAGCGTGCTCCAGCGCGTCCCAGCGTGTCGAGCGGGCTTCATGCAAACTGCCGCGTGAACCTCGCCGATACGGCGATTTGATATGATCGGGCACATGGATACGATCTCCGAGCATCTTCAGCGCCGCACCTGGCGCGAACTGCGCCTGACCGCTCGCGCGCATGGGCTGGCGTTCAATACCAACACCAGCAAAGCGCAGGCGCACTTGCGGCTGGTGAGCGAATTGTGCGGCGGGCAGCTTCGGCGCAGTCTGCGCGCGCTCGGCCAACCCGAACGCGCGGCCCTGGTCGCGCTGCAAGCCGCGGGCGGTTCGCTGCCCCTGTATCGCTTCACGGCGGTCTTTGGCGCGATTCGTCCCTTCCGGCCCTGGCGCGAGGATGCGCCGCGCACTCCCTGGCGGCAGCCCGTCTCGCCCGCCGAGCGGCTGTGGTTCCTGGGATTTATCCATATCTATAAAGGAGAACAGGATCACCAGCGCCGGGTCACGATACCCGCCGAGGTATGGGCGCTGCTGCCGCCCCTGCCCCGTCCGCGCGCCAAACCGCAGCGCCTGCCGCGCCCCTCAACCTCACCGGACCGGCTGCTGGTCGATGTGGCCGCGCTGATCGGCACACTCTCCGGCCAGCAGGTCAGACCGCGCTGGCATCGCTGGCTGCCACCCTACGCGCTCAAAGCCATCAACGCCCGGCTGAGCATCTCGGAACGGGTCGCGCAGGTGCGCAGCGAGCTGCAAACCGGCAGGCTGCGCTTTGTGCATTACCTGGCTGAGGTCGCCGGGCTGGTCGATCTGCGGAACGGGGCGATTTTGCCCACCTCCGCCGTGTGGATGTGGCTGGACCTGCCCGCGCCGGAGCGGTGGCGCTGGCTGTGGGAGGCGCTCTCGCGCGACCTGGAAGCCAATCAGCCGTTATGGGTGACGTATCGCTTCGCGCCCATTTCGCCGCAAGTGTGGGAGGCGCTGATCGGCCAGCTTGGCCGACTGGTGCCGGAGCGGACCACTACCATCCGCTCGCTGGCCGAGGCGCTGCGGCCGTATGTGCTGGATGATCCCACGCTGGAGTCCGTGCGCGAGGTGCTGCGCGGGCCGCTCGCCTGGATGGGGATCGCGACGGTGCAGGGGGACTGCTTCATGCTGACGGGTGCGGGAGCGGCGGTGCTGGCCGGGCGGGAGGCGGCGTTCGCCGCGCTGGGGGATGCCCGGATTACGACAGCGGAGCATGCGGTAACGCTGACACTGCCCGCCATCCCACGTGCGCGGCCCTTCGCGGAATTATGCGCCTGGGCAGCGCCAGATCGGGATGGCTGGCGGGTAGATGCAGCGGCGGTTTCGCGCGCCGTGGCCCAAGGCTATGATTCAGGGGGGATCGTGCGCGTGCTGGGGCTGCTCTGCGGACAGATGCCGTCGCGCGCGGTGTTCGGGCAGATCGCGGCATGGGCGGGTCAGGCTAACCGCCTGACGCTACATCCGATGACCGTACTCAGTTCGCCGGATGCGGGACTGCTGGCGGCGCTGCGCCAGGATGCCCGGCTGCGCCCGATGTTCGCGGAGCCGCTCTCGGAGCACCATGCCGCCGTACATCCGCACGCAGTCGCGGCGCTGCGGCAGGCACTCGAACGGCGCGGCCACCGGGTCACAGTACAGGCCGAGGCTGAGACGGTGGCCACAACCCCGGACGTGTCAGATTATCTGTGGCTGGCAGTGAGCACCTACCGCCGCCTGGGAGCCTTCGTCGATCTGCCCATGCGCATTCCTGCAGCGGTGCAGGAAAGCCTGGCCGAGCACCTGTCTGCTGACCAGGTGGAGCGGCTGGATCACGCGGCGGAGTCCATCCGCGAAGCGCTGGCCCGCACCATCGACGGCACTTCCGCGCTGCCGCCGCCGGTCGCCCAGGACGATCCCACCGCGATTCGGGCGGCTGTCAGCGCCGCCTATGAGCAGCGGTCTGCGCTGACCGTCGAGTATTTCAGTCCAGGGTACGGGGCAGCCACGGTGCGGACGATCACGCCCATCTTGCCGATCACGGAGTCCGGCGGCGCGGAGTATGTCGAAGCGTGGTGCGAGTCGGCAGGCGCGGCGCGCACCTTTCGATTGGATCGTATTCTGCGCATCGCGGGCAAGAGATGACCTGATCGCCCGCTCGCGATCTGCTGCTGGCGGACATGGGGCCTTCAGACTCTAGCGGAGCAGCGCGGCACCATACTGCCGGTGGATTTTGTCGGCTTGATGCTGCAATCCGGCCCTGTCCGCCATATCGAGCGCCTGATCGACAAAATAACGCCATTCCTCGTGCGATCCCTGTTTCCAACGCAAATGGGCGACAGTTTTGAGCAGGATCGTCGTGTGAATCGGGCCAAGCTGGGCGCGTTGGGGCAGCGTGTCCATCTGCCAGCTTAGCACATCATCTGCCTTCTTCAGGCTGCGGGTAGTTCCGTGTCCCACATACGCCTCGGCTAATGCCTGCTGGAGCAGAATATCCAGCAGATGATCATCGGGACCATCCCGCCCATCCAGCATGGCCCGCGCCTGAAAATACAACCCCTCCGCCTCACTGATCGCAAATCTCCGTAGATGTGCCAGCGCCTTGATTTCATCCCGCAGCACATGCGGCAGCCAGAAGCGGCTCAACTGCGGGTCAGGCTTGAGCAGGGCCATCGTCTGGTGGCAGATGTCACGCGCCTGCTGGTGAAGGTTCAGGTTGCGATAGGTAACCGACAGCGCGTAGTACACATTCACCTGAAGATACTCAAATTCCTCGCGCGATTGTTTGGCCGGGTTGGTCCGCTCGATCACATCTCTGGCGCGCAGCGCGAACCACAACGCATCACTGTGCCGGTTGAGCACGGAGAGCGCGTCCTGGCCCAGCACACAAATGCGCACATAGGTATTGGGGTAACGAGCGGGATTTACCCGTTTGAGCAGATCACGACTCTGTTCGGCCAGGGCAAAGTAAGCGTGTTTCGTTTGGGTCGGTGTGCTGCCAAACGTGGATTGGTCGTACAACCGCTGCACATCATGCAGCATATCGTTAGCCGCCTCGTACCGTGCGGCATAACTCATCTGGTCATCAACGCTGCTTCGATACTGCCGCGCCAAACTCATGTGTTCTTCCAGCGTACGCCTGACGGTGGTGTCCACGGGCAGCGCTGCGATGATGCGCCTGGCAACCTCCATGCTGGGCGGGTGATGATCCATGTCCAGGATATTGCTCAGGTAAACCGGGGAAATGTCAGCGGCGGCGGCAACGGCTTGCTTCATGCCGTGCGTCGACAAGATACCACGCAGCACATCAACAACTACCTGCCGGTGCAGCAGGCTGGCAGGTAGAAGGCGTTCCGAGGTTTCCAGTGCCATCCAAACTCGTCCGAAAATTAAACACCTGGCGGAAGGTGACTGGTATATCGTAGGGGTAACAAGCACACCTCGTCAGAGCGCATAAAAAGCTCGCCGGATCGCCTCAGTTTCGCGCTGGTCTATACAAGCGGGTCAACAGAATTATAGCAAACTGGAGAACCTACGATGGGCCTGGAACACAACCAACTGATGAGCACCTATCTCCACTTCACACGTCGCCAGCGCGAAGTCGTCTACTGGGTGCAGCGGGGACTGAGCAACCCCGAAGTCGCCAGGCGGCTTTGTGTTGCACCCAGCGTCGTGGCCGGGCACCTGACCAACATCTACGCGGAATTGAGCACCTACGACGGCGACGATCCTGAATTCCGAGCCAATCGATACACGTTAATCCGATGGTTTACAGGGTTCTTTGAAAGTTACCCGGAGATGATCCCCTGAAATGGGCATCCGAATGGCGGCTGGAGGCGTTATCGCAGGGGAAGTCCGCGAAGGCGGCATGGGGGCAGATGGGCGCATCGGCGCGCCGTGCGTAGAAGAGTCCGACGAAGGGGATAAATGCGTCAATTTAGGGCATAGCGCTGGTGCAATTCCTGCGACTGCCGGGCATCCGCAGCATCCTGCGCATCCATCTCGGCCTTGTGCTCCCGGTAATACACCAGTGCGGATAGCACCTGCTCCTCGGACAGCGTGAATTGATAAGCCAGTTCCGCTATCGAGAGGCGATTCGCGCTTTCTGCTGCCGCGATGAACATCACCGGAAGGCGTCGGCCTCGAATATGGGGCCGATCCTCGCGTAGTTCGATGTACTTGCTCAGATCGATGGTATTAGGCGCAGTCGCATTCATAGCACACATCCTCATCTCAGTTTGATTGTACCAAAAATGCGGGGCGCGTGGGGAAACAAAAATCCCCCGAAGGGGATTAGCTGAGAACTGCCATTTTTACGTCGCGCTCCTTTTGGTTTCCGCCCTCCTTGTTTCAGTCCCCCGAAGGGGATTAGCTGAGAACTGCCGCTCGCGGCCCTGGCATGGATGGAGTCGGCGGAGAAGGCACAGGTTTCAATCCCCCGAAGGGGATTAGCTGAGAACTGCCAGGAGTAGTCAAGGTAACTTTCTAGTATCTGACTTTCTGTTTCAATCCCCCGAAGGGGATTAGCT
>DAOUFU010000217.1:0-3590 GCA_034429275.1 Anaerolineae bacterium
CCGCGCGGGGGGCGGACGACGGCGGGTGGGCATTGGAACAGAGCGGGGAATGAACGGCATGTTTTGGCCAAAAATTCAGCGCTCGCCAGGTTTGGGGCTGGCGAGCGCTGAAGCACAAGGAGGAAGACATTTTGCGCAACTCTGCGCGGTTTCGGAGGATGTTCTACAAAACATCAAAAACTATTCATTAAGTTGATTTAATCATAACCCAGGTTAGCCGCGCGCGCGGTGTGACAGTGATCACCTAGATCAAGGCAAGCTGTCACATCACCCGGTGAGGCCCCTGCATACGCAAATGCCGCATCCGGACTCCCCAGCCAGATGCGGCACTTGCCCCAAAGATTAATAAGTATGGAGGCAGAAGAGAAACACCTTCTCAGCCGGTAAATGCTGAGAACAGTCACACCAGCCATGTGTGTCAAACTGCTTCCAGGATAACCCGCTCTCGTTCCCCTGGACAGTGACCGAAAGCCCGCCCCTGTGTGACAAATGTCACAATACTGGGTCATGTTTTTTTGGGCAATCTGCCCAGTCTGGCACGGCAGCGATCCCGGCGGCGGCGCGGTGAGCAGCCGCCCGGCGAGCGTGTGGTTCGCGCCTGCTTGAATGGGGCCTGCGGGGGTACAATACAATCGGAGACTGACGGACCGCCCCCTGATCTGGGAGATTCGATGCTCGCCCGTGCGCGCCTGCTGCTCGCCCTGTTGTTGCTGCCGATCCTGCTCGGCGCTGTTCTGCCTGCACGCGCCCAGGGCGATGGTTTCCGTCCACCCTCGGCGCGGCTGAACGGTCTGCGCCACGAATTCCAGACCTGGAACAACTGCGGCCCGGTCAACCTGACGATGGCGCTCAGCTACTACGGCTGGCCCCACAATCAGACCGTCACCGCCGCCTGGCTCAAGCCCAACCCCAACGACAAAAATGTCTCGCCCGCCGAGATGGTCGCCTTTGTCGAGCAGCAGACCGAGCTGCCCGAATTGCGCGCGCTGTGGCGCTACGGCGGCGACCTGGAGACGCTGCGCCGCCTGATCGCCGCCGGGTTTCCGGTCATCGTGGAGAGCGGCTTCCAGCCGCCGGGCCACGATTGGATGGGGCACTACATCACCGTTGTCGCCTACGATGACGTGGCCGAGACGCTGTGGACCTATGACAGCTACACCGGCTACGGCGTCGGCTACGGCGAAGAAACCGCGTATGCTGAGTTTGATGCGTGGTGGCGTCATTTCAACCGGGTATTCGTGGTGATCTACCCGGTCAGCCGCTCGGATGCGCTGATCGCGGCGCTCGGTCCCTTGCTCGATCCCTCCGCCGCCGACCAGGTCGCGCTCGATGTCGCCCTGGCCGAGATGGCACGCGACCCCGCCGATTTGTGGGCGGTCTTCAATGCGGGCACCTCGGCTGCTGCGCTGGGCCAATACGCCCACGCCGCCGCCCTGTTTGATGCCGCGCGCGCCCTGACGATGCCTACCCGGATGCTGTGGTACCAGTTCGGCCCCTACGACGCCTATTACCACACCGGGCGCTATTACGATGTGCTGACGCTCGGCAGCCAGGTGGAGACGGTCACCGACGAGGTGGAAGAAACGCATTACTGGATGGGCCTGGCCTGGGCCGCCCTGGGCGATTCTGCTGCCGCACTCCGGCGAATGGATACCGCCCTGCTGCTCAACCCCAACGCCGGGCTGATTCGCGCCACCCGCGAGCAGATCGCCGCCGGAGCTTACCGCGCGCCTGCTGCTCTGCACCTGTCTGTGCCGCCGTTGCCATAACCCGCACGCCCACCGTCATTTGACCGCAGCGAACAGGGTATCGAACCCGGCCATCGTCTCGGTCAGAAACTGCCGGATGTCGGCCTGGGGAACGCCGGGATAATGCGTGAAGGCGATGGCCACCAGCACGCGCCCATACGCCTGCCGCATCTCGCTCACCTCGACCTGCCCGCAACTGTGATTCGGGTATCCGCCCGCGATGAACAGGGTATCCCGGTCCACCGACGTATAGCGGGTGACCAGCCCGGTATCGAGCCACGCCGCCTGGAGATTCTGGTTGTTCAGGTAATCGAGCGTCCCGCCAGCAGTCTCGAACAGTGCAAAATCCATTTCGAGCGCAATCAGCATGGAGTCGTCCGGGCACGCGCCCTGAGAATCCCACACTCGCACCACCTGCCCCACCATGCCCGACTGCCGACCTGCCTGCCTCAGCGCATCGGCTACGCCGGTCATATTCAGGCTGCGGAAGGCCGCCACGTATTCATCCAGGGTGTAGCTGCGGCTCACCGCGCGGTTGAGCACCAGCGTCGTGTCCTCGCCGAAGACATCGTCGGTTGGGATGGCCCCTTCCAGGAATTCGAGCGTCAGCGGGAACTGGACCGTATCCGGCACCACCGCCGCCGCCGCAGGGACAGGAGTCGCAGGCAGCACGGCGGGCGCGTTCAGCACGTTGACTCGCATCGCCATGATCGCCGCCAGGGGATCAAACAGTGGCTGGAGCGCGGCCCGGTCGGCGCCCGCATCGGCGGCGATGTCGATGGAAAACAGCACGCCCCAATATTCAAACACCAGCGAATGTGTGATCTCCGAGGCGAAGCAGTCCCCCTCGCCCGGCTCAGAGGTGAGCATCCACCCGTGCACATTGGCAGCGGGCATATAGGTGGTGCCCAGCACCGTGAACATCCCCAGCGCCTGCGGATCGTCGATGAACTGGCGCGCCAGGTCGGGCGTGCGAAGCTGGCTGGCCGAAAGTTCCACCGTGCTGACCGGGTATGCGGTGCGCCCGCACACGTCGTAACGGTGAGCAGCCGTCAGGTCGAACCCATACCTGGTGATCAGCATCTCCAACCGCCGCGATGCATCCGGCCAGGTGCTTCGCACCTCGTCGGCCTGGTCCGCTATCGTCCGGCGCACGGCCTCCGGCTGAATCTCCACCCCCAGCACGGTCTTCATCTTGACCTCGGCGGGCAGCAAGCCTTCAAGCTCTTCGTAGGACATCACAGGCAGCAGGTCCGCCTGCACGGGAGCATCGGTGGGCGCAGGCCCGGATGTTGCCCGGCCCGTCGTGAGGCCCAGCTCTGCCCCGATATCTGTCGCCAGGAAGAGGTACACATTGCCCACAATCAACAACACGATCACACCGATCAATACATAGCTGAGCTTCTTCATTGCGCTGTTCCTCTCGCCGCTCCACCCGCCAGAGCGCCGCGCCACGACTCCCCATCACCCCGGCATGGTAGTATACGACCAGATCGACGGCATGAGAAACACGCCCCGCCTGGCTCTGAAGGGCGCGGGCTCAAGGCGATCAAAGCCCCCTCACGGGCGCTGAAGAATGGGGCGGTTGGGTATTCCTTAGCCGGGCGGCTTTAGCCCCCGGCGGGAAGAGTCGCGGCTTCGGCCCCCGGCGAGGTTTTGATTTTTTCCAGTAGCCGGGCGGCTTTAGCCCCCGGCGGCCCCCGGCGAAAGCAAAGAGCCTGGTCCTGAAGGGCGCAGGCTCAGGAAAAGCAAAGCACCCGCGAGGGTGCTGAAGAATGGGGCGGTTGGGCATCTGTTTAGCCGGGCGGCTTTAGCCCCCGGCGAGCAGAGTCGCGGCTTGCG
>DAOUFU010000218.1:0-4839 GCA_034429275.1 Anaerolineae bacterium
CCGGGGCAGCCGCCGTTTCCGGCTGTGGGCTGGGCTATTTGATCGGCGAAGAGACGGGGCTGAATGACCGGATTCGCGGCATCTCGCAGACGCCGCTGCTGGAGGACGCGAGCGCGTGGCAGTATGACGATGGGGCGCTGACGGTGAGCCTGAGCGCGGTGCCGGACCTGGCGGCGTTCGGCGGGGCGGGGCGGGTGGAGGACGAGACGCTGCCGGCGCGCGTGTTGATTGTCCACGGGGCGGATGATGCGTTCCACGCGTTCAAGAACGAGTGCACCCACGCGCAGCGACGGATTGACGTGAAAAAGGGGACAGACAAGCTCGAATGCTGCAGCATCAGCCGCTCACAGTTCAGCTATGATGGGGCGGTGCGGACGGGTCCGGCGAAGGGATCGCTGACGGTATTCGAGGTGGCGCCGCAGGGCGATCAGTTGGTGATACGGTTGGCGTGAGGATCGACGAGTGGGGGCGCGGGCACGGCCTGCCGCCCCCCTTTGCGTCCACGATCACCTGTTTTCCTCTTCTTTGAGCTGCCATTCCTCTTCGAAGCTGATCACATCGCTGAGGCCGAGATAGCGCTCGAACAGGCGCGCGCGCCAGGCGTAGCGGACTGAGAAAACCCAGGCGAGCGACGCGGCAATGACCAGCGCGTAATCAATGGGTTCGAGCGGCAGAAGTTCCCAGAACTGGCGGAAGCGCGGCACAGCCATCACCACAAGAAAGCTGAGCGCCAGCACGATGGCCAGCCAGGCCGGGCGCTTGTCGCCGCTGAAACGGTCGCCGCCGACGAACCACTTGGTCGGCGGCTCAACGAAGAGCAGCAGCAGCAGGCCCACCGCCAGCGAATAGGCCGTGAGCACCGTCTGGGCGAACAGGGTGGCCACCTCGAACAGGAATTCATCCTCGGTGTAAATGGCATAGTCGATGCCCGCGTACACCTGGAAGGTCTCCACATCGACTTCCATGATCTGGATGGTGCGGTGACCGTTGACCAGCGAGGCGAAAGCGATCACGTATACCAGCAGGCCAAAGATCGCCATGAGGATACCGGCGGGCAGCGCAAAGTGCAGCACCGAAGTCAGCAGGCGAGGGGATTCGGTCTCCGGGCGCGCCCATACTGCCAGGGCGAAGGTCGGCAGGCCGATGGTCAGCCAGGCGACCAGCGAAATGTGCTTGGGGATGTAGGGGAAGCTGACCTGGACCAGGGCGGCGGCGATGATGATCAGGATGATGGAGACGGCACGGGCGACATAGAGCCGCAGGATGTCGCGCATTCCGCTGGTGATGCGCCGCCCCTCTTCGAGGGCGGGGGGCAGCGCGGAGAACGAATCGTTGAGCAGCACCATATCGGCGACGGCGCGGGTCGCGCTGGTGCCACCCTGCATGGCGACCGCGAGATTGGCTTTTTTGAGCGAGAGCACGTCGTTTACACCATCTCCGATCATGGCGACATAGTGACCGTGCGCGCGCAGTGTGGCCACGATTTGCTCTTTTTGCGGCGGGGTGATGCGGCCAAAGACGGTGGCTTGCTCCACCGTCTCGGCGAAGCGCGACTCGTCCATGGCGGCCAGTTCCGGGCCGGAGACGGCGTGTAGATCGCCGGACAGCCCGGTCTGCCGCGCCAGCGCCAACACGGTGAGGGGATCGTCGCCGGAGATGATCTTGAGACGTACCCCGGCGCGCTGAAAGCCTTCGAGAGTGCGGCGGGCGTCGGGGCGCAGCACCTCACGCAGGGCCACCAATCCGAGCGGCAGCAGGGGCGGCAGCGACGGTTCATCCGTGCCGTTGAGCAGATCGGCGGGTTGGGGGTTGTGGGCAAAGACCAGCACACGCAGGCCGCGCCCGGCTAATGCGGCAATCTGCCCGGAGAGTCCATCATCGGCGGGCAGGTAGGGGGCGAGCATCTCGTAGGCGCCCAGGGCGTAGACGCCGCGACGGGATGGCGTGGCAAAGGCGAGCGCGCTCCACTTGCGGGCCGAATCAAAGGGGACTTCGGAGATGACCTGGCGCGCCTTGCCTTCGACGGAGGCGCGGATGGCGGTGGTGGTGGCGTTGGTGACGGTGGCGCTGGCGGCAAAATCACCGAGCGCGCTCATCAGCTCGTCCTGGGTGCCGTCGAGCGGCACCGCCTCGACAAACTCGATGCGGTTTTCGGTCAGGGTGCCGGTTTTGTCCATGCACAGGGTATCAACATGGCTGAGCGACTCGACCGAGTTGGCCTGCTGGATCAGCGCGCCCTGGGTGGTGATGCGCAGCGCGCCCAGCGCATAGGCGACGATCACCATGAAGAACAGGCCGTTGGGCACCAGGCCGAAGACCACCGTCACAAACTGAACGCTGCGCATCAGCGGGATATCGGAGATCACGGCGGCGATGACCAGCATCGTGCCAAAGAAGAACGCCACCATCATCAGCACGCGAATCACCAGGTTGACATCGCGCTGGAGCGGGGTCTTGATGACGCGGAAGGTGCGCGCTTCTTCGGAGAGGCGGTTGGCAAAACTGCGCGCACCCACCCGGCGGGCGACATAGAGCGCCTGGCCGGAAACACAGAAGCTGCCGGAAAGCACACTGTCGCCCTTGCGCTTGGTGACCTGGTCGGATTCGCCGGTGAGCAGCGATTCGTTGACCTGGATGACTCCGTCGCCGATGAGAATGCCATCGACCATGATCTGATCGCCGGGACGCACAACGATCACATCGCCGCGCACCAGTTCGGCGGGGTCGATCTGGCGTTCCTGGCCTTCGCGCATGACGGAGACTTTGGGGCGGGTGAGCAGCGCGATCCGGTCGAGTTTGCGCTTGGCGCGGATTTCCTGGGTGATGCCCACCGTGATGTTCATGACGATCAGGCTGACGCTGAGCAGCGCTTCGTCGATGCGGCCCAGGGCGACCATGATCGAGGCGAGCGTGAACAGCACGATGTTGATCAGGGTGAAGACATTCTGCGAGAGGATGTCGCGCAGGGGGCGGCTGGTGGAGAGGCGGTAATCGTTGCCTTCGCCGCGCTCGCGCCGGGTGCGGACTTCGGTCTCGTCCAGGCCGGGGATGAAGGAAAGCCCGGCCAGGGCCTCGAGGGTGGTAATCATCGAGCCATGTTCGGGGCGGATGAACGAGGCGGGCTTGTCACTCACGGTGCACATCCTCTGTAATGGCGCGCTGCTGCCGGCGGGCCAGGGTTAACTGTGGCGGGTGAGAATGAAGCGCAGCAGGTCCCAGCCATAGTGTCGCCGGGGCATATAGGTGAGCAAGGTATCTTCAAACCGCACCGGGCGCACACCGGTATAGTCGTAAAGATTGCCCAGCTTGGCGGTGCGGTTGCTGGCGAGCACATCGTACCACTGCGGCGTGATCGGCCAGCGGCGAAAAAGGCGCATCATGACGGCGGTGAGGCGGCGCAGCAGCCACGGGGGCAGGCTGATGATCAGGCGGCGCGCGCCAGAGACGCGCATCACGGTACGCAGCATCTCGTTGTAACTGATGTATTCGGCTCCCCCGATTTCGATGGTGGCATCCACCAGGTCGATATTCTCCAGGCTGTTGGCGAGCGCCTTGACCAGGTCCCCGACATAGAGCGGGTGCAGCAGGCTCTCGCCGTGCCCCGGCTGGAAGACGATGAATGGATTGGCACGCAGCAGCATGGCGATTCCGTTGACAAAGGTATCGTCGGGGCCGAAGATGACGCCGCAGCGCAGAATGGTATAGGCGAGGCCGCTGTTGCGGACCAGGGATTCGGCCTGGCCTTTGACGCGCAGCAGGGTATAGGCCGAGGATGGCTCTGCGCCGAGATGACTGAGGTATACCAGGCGTCCGACGCGGGCGGAGCGAGCGGCGGTGATGACGTGGCGAGTGCCCTGAAGATCGATGCGGTCGAGATCGCGAGGGCTGCCCCACCACTGGGCACCCGCCAGGTGAAAGACGGTGTGCACGCGCTGCATGGCCTGGTGAAGCGCCCCCGCATCGTCGAGGCGGCCTCTTACGACATCCACGCCATCCGGCCATTCGCCGCGGCGGGACTGGACATAGACTCGCACCGGCCAGCCAGCTTCGACCAGGTGGCTGACGAGATTTCGCCCGACCAACCCGGTCGCGCCCGTGATCAAGATCATTGTGGATATCCTCCCGGCGGGCGATTATACCACCCGAAGCGCGCAGGATGAACAGTGAGTAACCTTTGGTGGGCGAACGGGTTATACAGGGTTGGAGAGCGTCAGCGCGACCAGGTCACGGCGTGAGCAAGTCACGGCGTGAGCAGGTCGCGGCGCGCGGTACGCGCGGTATAATGGCGTGGTCTTAACTTGTGAGCAGGCGGGTGTGTACCGCCAACCACGCATGGGAGGATAGCTCAGTGGAAGCAAAACGTGTCGTTGTGACCGGCCTGGGCATGTTGTGCCCGGTTGGCAACTCGCCCGAAGAAGCGTTCGCCAATGCCTCGAAGGGGGTATCCGGCGCGGTGCATATTCCCGAATTCGCCGAGCTGGGACTAAAGACGACCTTCGGCGCAAAGGTCAAGAACTGGAACCCGGAGGATTTCCTCAACCGGCGCGAGCTTCGGCGAACCGACCCGGTTACGCAGATGGCGCTGTATGTCAGCCAGCAAGCGCTGCAAAGCTCTGGCCTGGAAGTCACCGACGCTAACCGGAGCGAAATCGGGGTCATTATGGGGACGGGGATCGGCGGATTCCAGACGCTGTACAGCGGCGTGCTCAAATTTTTGGAAGAGGGTCACAGCACGGTCAGCCCACTGCTGCTGCCGATGATGCTGCCCGACAGCCCGGCGGGAAAGGTCGCCATCGATTACGGGCTGCAAGGGCCGAATATGTCGATTTCGACGGCGTG
>DAOUFU010000219.1:0-56118 GCA_034429275.1 Anaerolineae bacterium
CACGCCGCCAACGTTCATCCTGAGCCAGGATCAAACTCTCCGTATTTACTTCGTCAGCCCTCTCAGACTGACGCTTCTCTCAGGGTTCTTCTCGCACTTGCTTCCTGTCACTATGCTGTTGTTAAGGTGCCGCTTGGTCTGACCAGGGCAATAAAAACGCCGACTATCATCGGCGGGGCATAGAGCGATTCGAAAACTTCAACGTTTTCTTTCTACTCGCGCTATAAACTGCCCCTCCTTTGCCTGGTTCAGATTTTTGGGAACATGCGCCGCATTCTTCATGCAGCGCTTTGTTCAGTCGAGCGTGTCAACATCTTACCACCCTAAAAAGAGGGCGTCAAGGGTGATTCGTAAAATTGGCCCGAATTTCGCCAAAATTGATCGAAAACCGGTCACTAACGAGTACCATACCGCGAAAACACCATCGCACCGACCATCTACATGCTGTGGCGACCTTCCAGCGCGCGAAGCAATGTCACCGAATCCACATATTCCAGATCGCCGCCGGTGGGCAACCCGCGCGCCAGCCGGGTGATTTTGACCCCCGTGGGTGCAAGCTGCCGCTGAAGATACATCGCGGTCGCGTCCCCTTCCATCCCCGGATTGGTGGCCACAATGACCTCCAGCACGCCGCCCGTCTCGACCCGGTGAACCAGCTCGCGGATTTTCAGATCATCCGGGCCGATGCCTTCTACCGGCGAGATCGCCCCGTGCAGCACGTGATAGCGCCCCTTATAAGCATTCGTGCGCTCAACAGCCAGCACATCCAGTGGCGATTCCACGACGACGATCTGGCTGGCATCTCGCTCTGCATCGGCGCAGATCGGGCAGGGATCGGCCTCGGTAATGTTGAAACAGACCGAACAATACCGCGTCTTCGATTTCAGATCGCTGATGGCCTCGGCCAGCGTGCGCGAGAGTTCATCCGGCGCGCGCAACAGGTAGTAGGTCAATCGAGACGCAGTTTTTGGCCCCACACCCGGCAGGCGCGACAGCGCATCCACCAGGCGTGTTACCGGCTCTGGAACCGCTTTGCCCACCGTTCACCTCATCCGATCACTAGCCGAACAGGCCGCCCAATCCACCCGGCAGCATCGAATCAAGCCCGCCAGTGACACTCTGCATCCGTTCGCTGGCGTATGCCTGGCTTTTCTCAATAGCCTGGTTGATCGCAGCCACCAGCAAATCCTGCAGATCGGTCACCCACTCTTCGTCTTCAGTATCGATGGCTTCCCGGTTGATCGTGATGGCACGCACCTTCTGTGTCGCCGTCATCACCACTGTCAGCGCGCCACCGCCCACGCTGACCTCGACCGTTTCGTCTTCCAGCGCTGCCTGTGTCGCGGCGAGGTCTTCCTGCATTTTCTGAATCTGGCGCAGCATCGCCGATTGGTTCATCTGAGGGCCTCCAAAACCGCCCGGTCCGCCGCTACGTCGTCTCGTCATGATCGTCTCCTTCATCGAGAGCGGAACCGCTCTTTGCCAATAATGCTCAACGGATGCTCACCTTATGATCTCACATCATACCCAATTATACGCTCTCGCGGCGGTGCTCGCCCGCTCACTCGTCCAGATCAGACAGCTCGCCGCCGAGTTGATTCAGCCCAAATGCCAGCACATCATCCTCCACCTGGGTTTCCCGTGCGCGAGTGGGAGTTATCGCTTCGCCCATTTCCACAACTTTGAGCCTCAGGGGTACACCCAATACATCCGAGAGTGAATCCGCCAGCGCAGCAATCTTATCCGGGACTTCGAGCATCTGCCGGAAGACCGCATTCTTCACTCCCACCACCAGCGTATCCCCCTGCAGATCGCGCGGAACCGCGTGCTCCAGCAGGGCCGGCAGGGAAGGGTGATAGCGTTTCGCCGCGCGCTGTACCTGCGGCCACTGCCGCTGAATATCCACCAGCCGGATGCCGTCCTCACCAGAAACGGCTTCCTCGGCAGGGGCGGCTTCAACGGGCTGTGAGCGCGACACAGGCGGAGGCAGTTGGTCCTGGGTGGGAGCAGTGGCGCGCGAGGGGCGAGGACGTGGAATAGGCTCAGGCTCTTCCTCATTCACCGGTTTAATGCTTTCCAGGAAAGCCAGTTCCAGCGGCAGTTGAGGCTGCCATCCGCCCTGATTTTCCTGCGCGGCAGTATTGAATGCGCGGATTGCGCCCAGCAGGGCTTTTCGACCGATGACCTGGGCCTGAGCCGCCAGCACCTCGCGGCGCTCTTCGGTGGCATCAGCCATTTCCGGCCCGGCCATTTTGACCAGCAGCAGTTGCCGAAGATAGTCCACCACCTGACGCCCCAACTGGCGCGGATCGGTCCCTCGATCCACCGTGAAATGGATAATATCCAGGCCCAGCGCGGCATTATTGTCGATCATTGCCTGCACGAGATCGACCACGTGCTGCCCGCTGGCGGTACCCAGCATCTGCGAAGCCAGGTCGAGCGAGATATGCTCGCCGGGATCGGCCAGGAGCTGATCGAGCAGGCTGATGCTGTCGCGCACGCTGCCCGTCCCTTCCCGTGCCACCAGTTCCAGCGCGCCCCGGTCAATGGAAACGCCCTCCGTCTCCGCAATCATCGCCAGCCGCTCAACAAGCTCCACCATCGGCACCCGTCGGAATTCAAATGTCAGGCACCGGCTCTTGATGGTTGCAGGCACTTTGCTGATTTCGGTGGTAGCCAGCACAAAAATCGCGTGCGCGGGCGGTTCTTCGAGCGTTTTCAGCAGCGCATCAAACGCCGCGCCCGAAAACCGGTGAACTTCGTCGATGATGTAGATTTTATACTGGCCCTCACTGGGAGTGAACGCGATTTTGTCACGCAGATCGCGCACGTCGTCCACGCCCGTATGCGATGCCGCATCGATCTCGATCAGGTCCAGGAAACGCCCGGCCACTACAGCCTGGCAGTTATGACACTCGTTGCATGGGCGAACAGCCGGGTCAGGGTGCAGGCAGTTCACCGCTTTGGCCAGCAACCGGGCGGTTGAGGTTTTCCCCGTTCCACGTGGCCCACTGAACAGGTAGGCATGGCGCACCCGTCCTTGAGCAATCTGGTTGCGCAGGGTGCGCGTGATATGTTCCTGGCCGATCATGTCATCGAATGTCTGGGGCCGCCATTTCAGATACAACGCCTGTGCTGGCACGTTCACCTCTCCCCACCAAACCAACCACCACGAGCGTGCATTCGTCCGCACGCGCTGCTTTTCCGCCTAGTGTAGCAAGCCCGACGCACGACGGGCAAATCTTGCCCCCATTTTGCCAATGTGCTGGTATAATGGGGGCAGATAAAGGCACGACATCCTCGTCGATTCGTGATTTAAGGAGACTCTCATGTTTGGAAGTCTGGGTACCCCTGAATTGTTACTCATCCTCGCAGTAGTAGTTCTGCTGTTTGGCGTTGGGCGCGTTTCGCGTATCGGCGGCGAGATGGGCTCGGCCATTCGCGAATTCCGCAAGGGACTGAAGGGTGACGACGACAAAGATTCGACCTCGGAGCAAAAAAGCTAGCTCTTTCGCGCGCCGGTAATCAAACGGCGGCTGCGGGGCCGCCGTCTTTTTTGTTTGTGCTGCCACAGGAGATAACCACCCCTGTGATTTTGGTGGGTTCCCCTGACCTAACGTACTGCTTCAACCAGCAGCGTAGCCTGAACTTCCCCCGCCGCGTTCACCAGTGTCACCTGGTCGCCCACCAGCCAGGCTGCCGTATCGCGCCCCCAATAGAGCGCCGCCGGGGTATTCAGCCCCTGGCGCGTGAAGATGCGCATGATCGCGCCCGGCTGGAACCGCACTTCTGGGAAGCGGAAGATATCGCCGCGCGTATTGCGCAGCACCCATCCCTGCATGTTGATCACATCACCCCGGTTGCGTAGCTCAACCGCCTCGCTGTTGATCTCGCCGGGGCTTAACACGGCGGTAATGGTCACCTCGGCGTTGACCGCTGTGGGCGGCAAGGTGACCGTGGGGAACCCAACGCTCAACTGAAAGGGGGTATTGGTGGCAGGTGGGATGGGTGTCGGCGTGTTGAGGACGTTACAACCTGGCACGGGCACGATCAGCACCTGGTCGATGTTGATGATGCTGTTCTCGTCCAGGTTGTTAGCACGCAGCAAATCGCCGACAAAGACGCCATAGCGGGCCGCAATGATCGAGGGGGCTTCTCCGGCAACCACGACATGCCTCAGGCAGCCGTCATCCATGGGCGTCGCGGAAGGTTGGCCGGGCGGCAGATCGGTCGGGACAGGCGGTAAGATCGCAGGGTCCAGCGTGGCGAGCGGCGTAACACCCGGCACCGGAATCCCCAGGCTGGCTTCGTCGGGCGTGGCCGTGATCACCGCGACCACCTGGGCATTGGCATACAGCGCCGTCCCGGTCAGGTTGAGCGAATCAATCGTAGCCTGATACTCAACAGGCTGCAGGGCACCGGGCAGCGGCGTCGTTGTCAGAATGACGATCTGCGTCGGGCCAGGAATCGGTTCCGTTTTGTCCCGGCGCGATCGATCATACGTGATGACGACCAGTGCAACGGCTAGTGACACCAGGACGTTCACCAGGATGAATCCGACCAATACTCGACGACTCATACGTCACCTCGCTGCCCGCGTGTTGATCCTCACCCCCGGCGCATCAAAAGAATCGCAGCGCCGATCTGCGTGGTCATATTAACACACGCCGTCAGGCAGGGCAAAGCGCCGGGTTAGTGTGTGGTTAACCCGCACATTGCGACATGATGGCCCCGTGCGGTATGCTGTGGCCAGCGTTCGTCACCTGGGCCATCCGCGCCCGGCCAACTGCAAAAGGCTGTTCTCATGGACCTGTTCAGCGGTATACTCTGGCGACTGCGCGCCGCGCATTTGCGCGCCGCAATCATGCGCCGTGTGCTTGGCTTCAGCCGGAGGATTGCCCCTATGACGAATATATCCCCCATTCTGCCCCCCGATCAACGACCGGACTGGGCGAGCCTGCTGCCTATGCCTGCCTCGCGCGTCTCGCAGCGCCACCCCATCATCGTGGGGCACCGCGGAGCACAGGGCCTCGCGCCGGAAAATACCCTCGCCGCCTTCCGCGTCGCTGCCGATCTCAATATCGACGGGGTAGAATTCGACGTGATGCGCACGGCAGACGGTCATCTTGTGGTATTTCACGACGACGAGGTTGATCGTACCACCAACGGCTCCGGGTTGATCTACGAGATGACGCTGGCCAAAGTCAAGGCACTGGATGCAGGCAGCCATTTTGATCCGCGCTTCGCCGGTGAGCGCGTGCCCACCCTGGAAGAATTGTTCGAGTTTCTCAAAACCACCGAACTGCTGGTTTTCCTCGAACTGAAAGACCCCTGGCGCTTCCCTGGAATCGAGCAGCAAACCATTGACATGATTCGGGCTTACGGCCTGGTCGAGCGCACTCAGATTCGCTCGTTCTATCACGCCGCGCTGCATACCTGCTACCGCCTCGCGCCCGATATCGCCCTCTCGGAACTGTGGGAGAATCATCTGCCGACAGATGACGAGATTACTCTGAAGACGGTGAACGCCTATCACCTGCTCTACACCCCCGCGGAAATCGCCCGGCAGCACGCACCTGGAGTCGCCACCACCGCCTGGACGGTTAACGGCCTCAACGACGCGCGCCGCCTGATCGAGGCCGGTATCGACGGCCTGACTACTAATTACCCGGACCGGATGCTGGCGCTGGTTGACCAGGGGCGCTGACCAGGGTGAGGCAGGAATCGTCGCGTGCCATTTCTGATTGACGGACATAACCTGATCGGACAAATTCCGGGCATGAGCCTGGCCGACCCGCACGACGAAGCCCGGTTGGTCGAGCGGCTCAAAAGTTATATGGCCCGGCACAGCAAGCGGTGCGTGGTCGTGTTCGATGCCGGTCTGCCAGGCGGCCCTTCGCGCCAGCTTTCCACCTCCAGCGTGCAGGTGATCTTTGCACACGGCGGCACCACCGCCGACGCCATTCTTCTAGAGCGCATCCGCGAGATCAAAGACCCCGGCAGCTGGACAGTCATCTCTGCCGACCGCGCCATCACCGAGGCCGCCCGCCGCCGCCGGATGCGCATCATCCCACCGGCAGAATTCGCCCAGGGTCTTGAGGGACCCTACGTCCCCGATGACGACAACCCCAACCCGCGCCTGACGCCCGACGAAATTGATGAATGGCTGCGCATGTTCGGCGGCGAGCCGGATGTGAGCCCCGACGATTCCTCTTGAGTGGCCTCTGGGTCTCTCCCGCTCGCCGCACGGTCATTTCTCATCCCCTTCTCATATTTCATTCACGTGCGCCTCACCCCTGCGATCTATAGTATGACCATCAAGCGTTTCTTCCACATCGGATGCAGTGGCTCATGGTATGGAAGCAGTAGTGGCTTGTAGGAAGCTGGGAAACGCTTGGGCCTGGCACTAATCCTACGGAGATGCGCGTCGCCGAGGTGAAGGTTAGGCCAAACACAAGGACCGTTCGTGGTGTCCCCCCCTCTCCACGAACGGTCCTTTCTTTTCCCTTGGTGCTATGCCCAGTGCTATGAGCAGCAAGCAGCCCGCGCTGACGTGTCTATCCCCCAGCCAGCGGGGGGAAAATGGCGATCTGGTCTGTCTCGGTCACCGGCGTATCCAATCCTTGCGCCAGTTCGATATCGCGCCCATTAATCATCACACGCACATGGGGCCTCAGAGCGCCGCCCTCCAACACAGCCGCGCACAAAGCCGCATTTGACGCACACACGGCAGCCAACACTTCGCCGACTGTGCTTCCTGCGATGTCGAAGCGCGGCTGATCGGCATGGGATCGCAAATTGCCGAAGAGCTTCACATGGGGCATCGCCTGTGTCCTCACTCGCTTTCGCCGGGTCGAAGATCGCCCGTTGTCGTTTTCGTCGTTTTCGTCGATGAAGTCACCCTGAGTGACTCATCCCGATTATCGCATAACTCACGCCGGATGCAGATTGTTCAGAAACGCTTTGTAGCGCCCAAGCTGCTCTTCCCACACTGCCACATCCTGCGGCTGAATCATGCGGGTTTCTACCGTGCGGCTGAGCATCGACCGTGCCTGGGCCAGATCGCCCAGTTCGCCCAGCGCGATCAACTGCACGATGGCATTGCCCGTCGCCGTCGCTTCAACCGGCCCGGCGATCACCAGTCGCCCAATGGCATTGGCCGTCATCTGGTTGAGCAGATCATTCTGCGACCCACCGCCGATGATGTGCAGGCGATCCACCGTGCGCCCGGTCAGGGCAATCAGGTCGTCCAGAGTCAGGCGATACTTAAACGCGAGGCTTTCATAGATGGTACGCATGATCTGCCCGACCGTTTCCGGCACCGGCTGGCCGGTCTGTTGGCAGCAGGCGCGAATCCGCGCGGGCATATCGCCGGGAGCTGCATAGGTGGGATCGTCAGGATCGATGAACGACCGGAACGGTTCGGCTTCGGCAGCCAGCGCCGCCAGCTCGGCATACGAGTACTTATGACCCTCGGCTTCCCAGGTGGCGAGGCACTGCTGCGAAAGCCACAGCCCGGTCACGTTACGCAGCAGGCGGAAGGTGCCATACGCACCGCCTTCGTTGGTCACGTTCGCAGCATAGGCAGCATCATTGATCACCGGGCTGGTCACTTCCAGCCCCAGCAGGCTCCAGGTGCCGCTGCTGAGATAGGCGTAATTGGTGGTGGTGGTCGGCACGGCTACCACCGCCGAGCCGGTATCGTGCGAGGCCGGCACAATGACCGGGATGCCCCGGTAATCGCCCAGGCGAGTCCCCGGCGGCACGATTTTGCCGAACCAGCGCGTGGGCACATCAAGCTGGCCCACCAACGCGCGATCCCAATCGTCTGCATGGGGGTTATAGCATTGCGAGGTCGTCACGTCGGTGAATTCGCACGCGCGCTCGCCGCTCAGCCAGTAATGGAACAGGTCCGGCATCATGAGCAGCGATTCCGCCGCGTCCAGCAGGCAGCTATCCGAAGCGGCCAGGCTCGCCAGTTGATAGAGGGTGTTCAGCGACATGAACTGGATTCCAGTCCGCATGAATATCTCGCGGCGCGGCACCCGTGCGAACACCCACTCGAACATGCCTTCGGTGCGCGCGTCGCGGTAATGCACCGGGTTCGCCAGCAGATGCCCGTCCCGATCCAGCAGCGCAAAATCGACACCCCACGTATCCACCCCTACGCTGGCTGCGCCGGGTGCTGCTGCCGCGATCCCGGTGGTGATCTCGTGCCACAACCGCAAGACATCCCAATACAATGTGGAACTCACCTGCACCGGGATATTCGGAAAACGGTGCACCTCGGAAAGCTCTATGCGCTGCCCGTCGAAGTCGGCTCGCATCACGCGCCCCGACGACGCGCCCAGGTCAACTGCGATAACATGTTTTGTGCTCATCCGTCAAAGTCCATTGGTCCAGGTCCGCAGCAAATCTTCTGCATGACCGCCGCTCAAAAGTGAACCGGGGTAAAATAGGGTCATTCGAATTGTATACTGGCCAGTTTGAACTCACAAAAGGAAAACATCATGAGTGATTTTGCACCCGATTACGAGCGCCTGACCGCACGCCTCGCCGAACGGGGCATCGCGATTGAAAAGGTCAAAGCCGCCTTGAAGGCCCAGCACATTGAAACCCCCTCGTGGGGTTATGGAAACAGCGGCACGCGTTTTAAGGTGTTTGCATGGCCGGGCGCGGCGCGCAACGTGTACGAAAAACTGGCCGATGCCGCCTATATCCACAAGCTGAGCGGCATTGCCCCCTCGGTCGCGCTCCACATCCCCTGGGACAAAACCGACGACTGGACCGCGCTCCGGCAGTATGCAGCCGAGCAGGGCGTCACCATCGGCGCGATCAATCCAAACGTGTTTCAGGACGACCAGTACAAGCTGGGCAGCATCTGTCATCCCTCGTCGCGCGTGCGCGAAGAGGCCCTGGCCCACATGATCGAGTGCTGCGAGATCATGGAAAAGACCGGCAGCAGCCTGCTCAGCCTGTGGTTTGCCGACGGCACCAATTACGCCGGGCAGGACAGCATCGCGGGCCGCAAACGCCGCATGGAGGCCGCGCTGGCCGAGACCTATCGCCACCTGCCAGCCGGATCGCGCATGTTGATCGAGTACAAATTCTTTGAACCGGCCTTCTATCACACCGATCTGGCCGACTGGGGCATGGCCTATGCAACGGCGCTCAAGCTCGGCGAGCAGGCCCAGGTATTGGTCGATACCGGTCATCATGCCCAGGGTACCAACATCGCGCATATCGTGGCTTTTCTGCTGGATGAAGGACGGTTGGGCGGCTTCCATTTCAATGCGCGCCGTTACGCCGACGACGATCTGATTGTGGGAACCAACAACCCGTTCGAGCTGTTTGAGATTTTTGTTGAGCTGGTTTCCGCCGGTGACGCGGCCAAAGACGTGGCCTATATGATCGACCAGAGCCACAACATCGAAGACAAGCTCGAAGCCATGCTGCTGAGCGTGCTCAACTGCCAGACGGCCTACGCCAAGGCGCTGATCGTGGATTATGTATCCCTGCGCGAAAAGCAGATGGCGGGCGATGTGCTGGGTGCACACCGCGTCCTGGTCGATGCCTTCGAGACCGATGTGCGCCCGCTGCTGGCCCAGGTCCGCATCGAAATGGGCCGCCACCCCGATCCTCTCGCTGCCTATCGTGCCGACGATTATGCCCGGCGTGTCGCCGAAACACGCGGCGTCGCATCCGGTGGCGACAGCGGCTATCCGGGCTGATAGACTCCTTGCGCGAGAATCACCAGGGGCGCAGTCGGTGCGCCCCTGGGTGTTTGTTCTCCCTGTGCCCAGGATATACCGGGCCTGGTCTTACAGGTCATCCAGGCTCGCGCCGTTGCTGGCGATCACATCGCGGTACCAGTATGCTGAATCTTTGAGCGTTCGCTTCTGCGTCTGGTAATCGACGTGGATCAGGCCAAAGCGGTGCTTCATTCCCTCGCCCCATTCGAAGTTATCCAGAATCGACCACTGGAAATAGCCCGCCAGCTTCACCCCATCCGCCGCCGCGCGCCGGTATTGAAGCAGGTAGCGCCGCAAGAAGTCAATACGCTGCGGATCGTGCACACGCCCGTCCATGCTCACCCAGTCCGGCGATGACAGGCCGTTTTCGGTGATGACAATCGGCAGGCCATAGCGTTCCTGGAAGAATCTTGGCCCCCAATAGGCCGCTTCGGGCGTGACACGCCAGTGAGTGAGCGTCAGCGGCGCGCCCACCGGCATCGGCACCACCTCCGGTTGGCCCTCTGCCCCGGCACGCACATAGGGCCCCTGGTAGATATTGAACCCAAAGAAATCGAGCGGCTGCTGAATCGTCGCCATATCATCCGACCCGATAACGGGCATATTCGAGCCAAAACGAGCAGCGGTATCCGCCGGGTATACGCCTTTTACCATCGGGTCGCCCCAGAAGGCATGACTCCACAAGCCAAGCGTCTTGACGCTGAACATATAGGATCGAGCCGCGTTGATGTCGGCTTCGCTGGTTTCGTCGGCGGGGATGGCCACGGTAGCCACGTTGGCTGTTCCCACCTGTGGGGCCAGTTTCGCCTCGGCGCGGATCACCTGTACGGCCCGACCATGCGCCAACAAGACATTGTGAGCCATCCGTACGATTTCGGCTTCGGCCATTTTTAATCCGGGGGCGTGACGTCCCACGCGGTGCCCCACATCGACAAAAACGGGCGGCTCGTTGAGCGGCATCCAGTGCCGGACTCGATCACTCAGCCGGTTCACGATCACTTCGGTATAGTCGGCGAACCACTGCGGCGAGTCTGGGTTGAGCCAGCCACCCCTGCAAAACAGTGCATACGGGTAGTCCCAATGGAACAGCGTAACATAGGGGGTGATATTGGCTGCCAGCAGTGAATCGATCAGCCGGTCATAAAACGCCAGCCCTGCCTCGTTGATTCTGCCGATTCCTTCCGGCAGCACGCGCGGCCAGCCAATCGACAGGCGGTATGCGTGCAGCCCGATTTCCTTCATCAGCGCGACATCTTCGGCATAGCGGTGATAGTGATCGCACGCGACATCCCCGGTATCGCCGTTGAATACCGTACCGGGCTGGTGGACAAACATATCCCACACCGAAGGCCCTTTGCCATCGTCTTGCCAGCCGCCCTCAATCTGGTACGAAGCTGCTGCCGCGCCCCACACAAAGTCGCCAGAAAAACTCATTCTTTTCTCTCCACGCTCAATACACCATCCATTCGCAAAAAGCGGCGTTCAGAGATATTTGCTCAACTGCTCCGCGGCTCGCCGTAAACAAACCGTTCCACAGCCTTACGCGACAGCAGACCGCGCGCGCCCATCTGGGCAACGATCAGCGCGGCGGCAGCGTTGCCCCACCGCAGCGCCTCGCCCAGACTCACCCCCAAAACGCGCGCCGCAATGAAGCCGGCATCAAACGCATCACCTGCACCCAGTTTGTCCACCACCGGCACCTGGTACGCAGCCGCCCGGACTACATCCCCTTGTGGCGTGACGGCCAGCGTGCCCTCTGTGCCCTGGCGCGCAACGACAGTCCGCACCCCGGCGGAAAGGGCTTGCGCGGCCTTCTCAACCGATTTTGCGCCGGTCGTCGGGATCAACTCGTCTTCGCCGCTCCCCAGCACAACATCGGCCAGTTCAACAGCCCGCGCCACGACCGTCCGCATCCGATCCGCCCAGCCCCACAGCTCCAGCCGCAAGTTCAGGTCAATCGAGACGGGCACACCCGCCGCGCGCGCCTGCTCCATCGCAAACAACACCGCCGATCGAACCGGCTCAGCGCGCAGGCACATGCCGGTGGTATGCAGCCAGGCCGCCGACCGAATGCGCGCACAGTCGAGATCGTCGGGTCGCAGGTGGGTATGTGCGCCGCCGGTTGGCGGCCACACCACCAACCAGCGTTCCCCATCGGGCTGAATCATCGCAATCACCGTAGGGGTGTGGGCATCGGGGTGAATCTGCAAACCCGCCGTATCAATACCCTCGACGGCAAAATCGTGAATGACGGTGCGCCCATACCCATCATCCCCAACCGTGCCCGCAAAATAGACCGGCATACCAAGTCGGGCCAATGCCACCGCCGTATTGGCCGCCGTGCCCCCGCCGAAAAGACGCGGCTCTTGCAGCGTGCCCGGCGTGCCATGTTTACCTTCTGGCAGCCGGATCACCAGGTCCACATTAGCATCCCCCACCACGACAACCGGCCCGCTGCTCATACTCCCGCGCTCCGTGCTGCTTCTACAAATGCCCGCACTCGTGCCATATCTTTGCGGAAACCACCCCCCGGCAGCAGCATGTTGGTATGAGTCAGCGAATCGACGCCCCAAGGCCGCACCGCGCGGATCGCTTCACCCACATTTTCCGGCGAGAGTCCGCCTGCCAGGATGACCGGTACCTCACACCGCCGCACGATCTCGGCGCTGATGCTCCAGTCGTGGGTTGCGCCGCTGGCCCCGATTCCCGCAATGTTTGGAGCCTGGGTATCCAGAATCAGGTAATCGGCCACCTCTTGATAGGCCAGCGCGCGCTCAATGGCGTCTGGCCCGCCCACCGAAATTGCCTGCATGATGAGCTGCCCTGGGAGTCGCGCCCGCAAGGTGCGCACATCATCCGGCGTCACAGTCCCTTGCAGCCCACACAGGTGCAGAATATCCGGCCTGACAGCCTGTACCATGGCGACGATCTCATCGAGGTCTTCCTCGACCGAAAGGGCCACCCCTGTCGCCGATTCGGGCAGCGCCATCAAGATTTCGCGTGCTTGTTCGAAGCTCACCTCGCCGGGCAGTCCGCGCCGTGCAGGCGTCACCCCCACGTGGTTGACTCCCAACGCCGCGACCGCGCGCGCTTCATCGGGAGACTGCATAGTATAAATCTGGACAATCATGAAAGCTCCTTCGTGTTTACAGCAGGCGGTAAGTGCTGTCGCTGCGGTAATCGACCATCACCCGCGTTCCGGGCACGGGCAGCTTTCGCCCGCGCCAATCATTCCGCACCTGCCCCCATTGATCGGTGATCATTCGCCCCCCCGGAGAGCGAAAACGATAGCGCAGCGTCACTTTGTAGTCACCGTCAGCGTCTTCCGCGCCCCGGCTGGCGACGATCCTCCCCGGTAAAATCCGGCGCGCAGGGGCGGACGAATAGCGCAGCAGCCGCCCCACGATCAGTCCGACCACCAGGACCGCCATCAGCGTCGCCGCCGCCAATGTCAGCAGATTGCGTCGCGTGTGGATCGCCGTGACGCCTGCCAGTTGGGCCACGTCTGGTTGATCGGGCACATAACGTACTTCAACCGGCGCTGCAAGGCCCAGTCGCTCAAAATCACTTTTGCTGACCTGCTGGCTCATCCAGCGAAATGCCTCTTCAGGGGCATCTGCCGGGTGGAACTGGACGAATACACGATGGCGGTCGCCCGTGCTCTCCGCCCCGACAATTTCACCCGGCGCGATCACTCCCAGGCGGCGCAGCGCCAGCCAGTCGCCCCATTCCGGCAGCGCCGCTCCCCACAACAAACCGATCACCAGCACCAGCAGACCCACCATCAGCCCACGCCGCCAGGAAGGCCGACGCGCCCGATGGGTCTGGCGTTGCCATTGAGCGATCAACCGGGAGTTACGCGGATTGAGCAGAAACAGCGCCCCCCCTGCCGGGGATTTTCCGCGCTGGACTCTTCGCCGTGAGGCCGCGCGCGAAGCCGGCGTCTCTGTTGCGGCTTTTGGCGCAGCGGGCGGCGTAGGGGCAGGAACCGAAGGCTGCGCCCCAGCTAACGCCTGCCAGGCCATCGCCCGCACTTCGGGATCGCTGTCGTGCCGGTAGAGATGCTCAAATACCTTGCGCACACGGGGATCATCGAGCAGCCCGCTCAACCCTTTGACCCCGACCTTTCGTTCAGCCGGGTCATCGCTGCGCAGCCGGTTCAGGTTGCGCAGCATCTCTACCGATCCCGTCGTTTCCTCCACAGCGGCCTCCCCTATTGGCATTTGAACGCGCTGACTGGCATTTCTTTGGCCTCGGCCCACCGCTTGTCATATTCCTCCAGGTAGGCGCGGGCCAGGGCTTCATTGTAAATGATCAGCATATTTTCGTCGTTGTTATCGGCGGCACGGTTGGTGAAGTTGAACGAGCCGGTCACCACAATGGAGTTGTCGATAATGAAGACCTTGTGATGCAACACGTCCGGATTCCCATCCTGCCTCACGTCGATCCCCGCGCAGAAAAGGGGACTCACAAACTGGCGGCTGCTCGCCTCGACAATCCCCTGCACATCCAACAACCCCACCTGCGAGAAATGGATCAGAGCATCAAAAATATCGGACCGGGTGAACGAAAAGGTCATGAAGCGCACGGTGTGAGAAGACGCCAGCAGCTTGATCAGGCGCTCAGGGGCATATCCTTCAGCTTCAAACTCAGTCTGAATTAATGTGCCATCTACCGTCACCCCAGGATAGGGGATTTCTTTAGGTGAGGTGATGCCAAACTGGCCGTTGAAAAGCTCTTCGAACTCAGTCGTATAGTTCGCCGCCAGTCGGCTGGAGCGAATCAGCAGCGAGTTGTTGTTGTTATTGTAGATGTCATTGTGAGTGACGTTCGTTGAGCCGGTCCAGACCCATTGACTGTCGATGACAAAGAACTTGTTGTGCATGAAACCATTACGCGAGCCATCGGATCGCACATCGATCCCGGCCAGTTCAAGCTGATCCGCCGTCGATTCGGGGTCTTCGAGACCATATTCGCCATCCATCACCACCCGCACGATCACGCCGCGATCATGGGCCCGTATCAGCGCATCTGTCACAAACTGCGAATTCAGCTCATAAAGGGCCGCGTCGATGCTCTGCCTCGCGCCATCAAGAGCCTTCACCAGCGCGTTTTCGAGCGGCGCACCCACGAACCGGCTGGCATCCTGGGTATTGATCGGCGAGGTGAAATAGACCTGGAACCAGCCGCCGTCATAGCCGCCGGGGATCGGCGTGAGCACAGTCGGGCCGGGAAGCGGGGTAGGTTCCGCCGTGGGTACGGCGGTGGGCGGCACGGTGACGACGGGAGTCTGAGTCTGCTCGTGATCAAACACTCCCAGGTCAATACCCAACACAAACCGGGCAAACAGCGCCGCCGCAAAGATCACGATGGCCGCCAAAGTGCCGATTTGGGTCTGGCGCGAACGAGACGTGCTGTTGTTGGCCATGCGTCTTTTCCTCTCGTCGTCTTGGCACATCCGGAAGCGAGAATCGGGGGAAGCCAGGAACTTACGACTCGTCCGGCTGATCGGCGTCAAAGCCGGGCGGCTCAGGGTGCTTTTCCGGCTGGGAATCGCGCCTGGGCAAACCACGCCCACCAAACGGCCCCGGCAGCGCTCCCTGAGACGGTTCGCGTTCGGACGACGGGGGTGGCTGAGATTCCGGTACGGAAGTCTGAGCGGGGACATCCCTCGGCAGTCGTGCTCCACCGAACGGCAGAGGCGCAGCCGGAGGTTGTGATTCCGGCCCGGCAGGCTGCGCCTCACCTGGAGCAACATCTATCGCCGTGCTGAGCAGCGTTCCCAGCAGCGTGGGAGGGGTCGGCGACGAAATCTCTGCATCGGTCATGGTGCCTGTCGTCATGCTCAATGGTGAAGGCAGCCCCTCGTCCACCGCGTCACCAGAAGGCGGCCCCGCTGTCGGCGATTTTGTGGTGGGTGGGGCAAAACGCGCCATCAGATCGTGCAGCATGTCGCTCACCGATCGGCCTTGCTGGGCCGCCAGCCAGCCAGCGATGGCGTCTTCAGGCATCACCGGGGCATCCGCTCCCCACAGGTCCTGGCTGAGCTTGTTCACCATGAGCAGAGTTTTCGTCAGCCAGTCGGCATCTTTTTTGTCGTGGTAGGTCGCCACCCAGTTCAAACGTGTCATCAGCCGGGTCAGGTTATACGCCTGGTCGCTGATCTGCTGCTCCGAGGGGAGGGGCGCACTGCTGCCAGTCACCGCCTGCGCGTAAGCACTCGCATAAGCCAATCCCCAGTCCACCAGGGGGATCGCTTCGTCATCGGTCAGGCCATCGCGTAGTTTGCCACTGTCGGCAATCGTATCCGCAAACACCTGCACGATTCGTTTGATCGCTTCACTGTCGCCAGGGGACATGGCTCACCGCCGTCGGAATCTCGTGTAACGTGCCCCCATTCTAGTCGCCACCCCATCAAACGGCAATTATTTGCGCATGAATCGGGGGCCTTCGCCGCCCGACATCTGGACATCGCCGCACGCCGGGGAGTGCGGTATACTGGCGGAAAAGTTGCGGGTTTCTTCGCGGGGGTGAACATGATCACGGCACTGGTCACCGGTGGAACAGGTTTTGTCGGGTCGCATGTCGCGCGGGCGCTGGTCAGTCACGGCTACCAGGTGCGCATTTTGCGCCGTGCCACCAGCCGCCTGGACGCGGTTGCCGATATTCCGTGTGAGCACGCGATTGGGGATGTGATGGACCCGGCCTCGCTCAAAGAGGCCATGCAGGGGGTCGATTGGGTCTTTCATGTGGCCGCCGTAGCCGACTACTGGCGCAATGATCCCGCCCGCATCTACCAGGTGAATGTCGATGGCACCCGGCACGTGCTCGAAGCCGCCGAGGCCATGGGCGTCAAACGGGTGATCTTCACCAGCAGCGCGGCAGCGATGGGGTACACCGACGACCTGCACCCGGTCGACGAATCCGTACGTTTCAATTTCGACCAGCACCTGACCCCCTATGGTCACAGCAAATTCCTGGCCGAAGCCGAAGTCTACCGGGCCATCCGGCGTGGGCTAGACTGCGTGATTCTGAATCCAACGGTGATCGTAGGGCCTGGCGATCTCAACCAGATATCGAGCAGCGTCATTCTGGAAATGGCGCGCGGCCACGTGCCGCCTACCGTGCCACCCGGCGGCGTAACCGTGATTGATGTGCGCGATGTCGCAGCGATGCATGTCGCGGCGGCGGAGCGTGGGCGCACCGGGGAGCGATACCTGCTCGGCGCGGTGGACCTGACCCACAAAGCCTGGCTGCGCCTGACGGCGGATGCCGTAGGCCGCCGCCTCAACCCGATCACGCTGCCGGCATGGGCGCTGCATCCCATCGCCGCCGCTGCCGATCTGCTGCGCGAATGGGGCGTGCCGATCCCGATCGAGGGCAATCAGCTGCGCCTCAGCACCCGGATGATGTTCTTCGACAGCCAGAAGGCCTGGCGTGAGCTGTGCGAGCCGCAGATTTCGATCCAGCAGAGCCTGCGCGATACTTATGAGTGGTACAAAGCGCACGGTGATATATAGAATCCGTGCATAGTCTGCTCAAGTGATGCGCCGGAGTGTCCATGCCCCCCGAAACACTCGTGATCCTGTTGGCGCTGGCCGGTTTTGGCCTGCTGCACAGCCTGACTGCCGCGCCCGGCATCAAGCATACTATCCGCGCGCGGATGGGTGATCGCGCCTACCTCGGCCTGTATCGCCTGCTCTACAACGCCGTCAGTGGGGTGACATTTCTGCCGATAGTTGCACTGCTTGCCCTGCGCCCCGGTCCCACGATTTGGGCGCTGCATGGCCTGCCCGCCGCCCTGATGCTCGCCGTGCAGCTTGTGGCGCTGGCGGGACTGGCGCTCGCCGCGCTGCAAATCGACGGACAGCGATTCTTGGGCCTGCGGCAGGCGCGCGCCTGGTTGAGCGGCGATCCGCTGCCGCTGCCGCCAGAGCCGCTGATCCAGCATGGAGTTTACGGCCTGGTTCGCCACCCACTGTACCTGTTTGTGATCCTGTACCTGTGGGCCAAACCCCAGGTAAATGCCGCCTGGTTGGGCCTGGCGATTGGATCAACCGTGTATTTCATCATCGGCGCGTGGCTGGAAGAGTGCCGCATGGTGCGCGAGTTTGGTCCCGAATACCGTGCGTACCAACGGCGCGTGCCCTGGATGATCCCATTCCTCCATCTGCCCACGCCGCGCTGTTCGCCCGCCGATCCCACCCCGGATCGCGGGTAGTGCGAGATCGTTGCGCTACTGCTTACCGCTGCTCAACGAGATCCAACAGAAAACACCCCGCCCAAGGAATAGCCGAGCCGCGCATTTAACCGACATGTACCTATTCGGTCATGCCGCCCGCCCACCGGGCTGCCAGGCGCGGCCCGATGCGCACCTGAACCGAGATCAGCGCGATGCTCACCAGGATCAGCAGACCGCCCAAAACACCCAACAGGTTGGGAATTTCATCGAACAGCACCGCGCCCATTACCACACCGCTCACCGGCTCGAACAAGGCCACGATGCTAACGACCTGGGCGCTGGTGCGCTGCAATCCCCAGAAATAAAACAGGTAGGACAGCCCCAGCGAAAACACGCCCATCGGGATCAAAAGGTGAAGGTTGGCGCGCACCGCGCCGACCGGCGCTTGCAGCGCAAACGGCAGCAGAAGCAGAACGGTGATCCCCTGGCTCCACAGGTTTTGGGTCAGGCCGCTGACTTCATCGCTCAGCGAACGCCCGATCAGCAGTGCAACCCCGTAGGTCGCTCCGGACAGAGCCGCCGCCGCGATCCCGTTCAGAGACGCCCATTCGAGCCGCAGCGAGGCCGGATCGGAGACCAAGACCGTACCCGCCACGGCCAGCACCAGGCTGATCAGGGTATTGGGCGCGCGCGGCTCGTGCAGCATCACCGGTGACAGCAGCGCGACATAGATCGGGGCGGAATTGACCAGCAGCGCAGCGACGGCTGCCGTCGTGTGCTGGATCGAATAGGTATAGAGCGAGACGGTCAACCCGACCGCCACACCCAACACGATCAGCCGTCTGATCGCCCCCCGATAGCTGCCCACATTCAGCGCCTCACGAAAGCGCAGCCCCACTAGCAGCCAGAGGAATAACCACGCCGACAGCGCACGATAAAATGCAATGGTTGTCGAAGCCAGCCCATCAGTCCAGCGAATGAAGGGAATTGCCAGGCTAAAGCAGAACGCGCCCACCAATACCAGCGCGACTCCCTGCCATTCCGATGGGCGTGCAGGCCGGGCTGAATCGATGCTCATCGCACCCCCTATTGATCCAGCTCGGCCTTGACAGCATCATACAACGCGGAGGCCTTTAACTCGCCAAGCGTGTAACAAGGACCGCCCAAGCGATCCGCCAGCTTCTGCGCCAGCCCCTGGTCAAATGCCGTGTGTTCCATATTGATGGTGACGTTGCGAATCTCGGCCTCTTTGATCTGATCCGCGATGCGGTGTGCTTCTTCTTGCGGCGGCAAGTTGTGCATCGACACATTGCCCGCCCCATCCGTCAGCAGAATCATCAGCGGCAGCACATCCGGGTGGCTGATGCGTTCTCTCTGGAACACCTGGTACGCCAGGTACAACCCTGCAGAGAGTGGGGTTTTTCCTCCGACGGGGATATCGGCCAGTGCTTTTTTCGCCAGAGTGACCGAGTTAGTCGGCGGCAGCACCAACTGCGCGCGATCCTTCTGGAACACGACCAACCCTACCCGGTCACGGCGCTGATACGCGTCGGTCAGCAGCGACATGATCGCGCCTTTGGTGGCGTTCATGCGCTCGGCGACCGCCATGCTCCAGCTGGCATCCACGACAAAGAGGATCAGATTGGCCGACTTGCGCACACGCACTTTTCGCTGCAAGTCGTCGGGGTGCAGCGAATAAGCCAGCCGGTTTTCGTCGCGCTCGTCGCTGCGTTCTAACTGGAACGGTGCAGCCGCGCGCAGCGTGGCATCAAACGCGATATCATCGCGCCGCTCGTGCGCAGGGCGCGCCTGGATATAACGCCCGTGTTTGTCTTCGGTGCGTGTACGGCTGCGGCGACCGCGCGCTTTGCGCATCAGCCGGTCGAGCGGGGTATCGAGCCGGCGCGTGTGGAATTCCTCGCTAGCCTTGACCTCTTTGCCGCCTTCCCACCAGTGAGAGTCTTGAGATTGGCTGAAGATGTCTTGAGGACCCGGCTCCGCCGTCTCCTGGTCGATATCCGAGTCCTGTTCCTCGCCTTCGCGCGCTACGGCTTCAGTTTTTTTTTGACCTCACTGGGATCCACAGGCTGATCGGAATACCGCTCTTCGCCTGTTTCCTCAGCTGCATCCTCGTCAAACTGCTCCAGCAGCGACTCCAGTTCGCCCGGCTGGAGTGACCGCTCGGAGAAGGGGCCGCGCTTGAGGCGATGCGGCAGTGCCAGTTCTGCCGCCAGCAGAATATCGCGCAGATTGATCCGGTCGCGCCCCTGCAGGGCTGCGTGAGCGCGCGCTGTCTTCAAGATCACCAGGTCGGCGCGGTGACCATCCACGCCCAACCGCGCGGTCAGATTGGCGATGGTATACAGGTCGCGCCGCGAATAGGCGACATCATCCACGATCTGGCGCGCCGCTTCGATCTTTGCGGAGAGTTCCTGTTCTTCCGGCAGCCAGGCTTCGCGGAATACCTCAGGATCGAGGTCGAACGCCATGTGTCGTTCGAGAATGTCCATGCGCTCGTCGGTGCGGGTCAGGCCGCGCACATCGACCGACAGGGCAAAACGGTCCAGTAGCTGCGGGCGAAGCTCGCCTTCTTCGGGGTTCATGGTACCCACCAGGATGAAGCGCGCCGGGTGTTGGAAGCTGATCCCCTCGCGCTCGACCACGTTTACTCCCATCGCCGCCGAGTCCAGCAGCAGATCGACGACGTGATCGTCCAGCAGGTTCACCTCGTCTACATACAGGATGCCACGATTGGCCGCCGCCAGCACGCCCGGATCAAAGTGGCGCTCCCCTTTCTGGATGGCCTGTTCAATATCGAGCGTTCCCACCACCCGGTCTTCGGTAGCGCTCACCGGCAGATCAACCAGCGGAGTCCGGCGGCGGATGATCGGAAGTTCTCCACCATGCGCTTCACGCTCACGACAGGCGTCGCAGAATCCCACCGGGTGGGCCGGGTCGCAATTGAAGGGGCAGCCGGATACCGTTTCAATGGCGGGCAGCAGGGCCGCCAGCGCGCGTGCTGCCGTCGATTTGGCCGTGCCACGCTCGCCACGAATCAATACGCCACCAATGCTCGGATTCACTGCGTTGAGGATCAGGGCGCGCTTCATGCGCTCCTGGCCCACAATCGCTGTAAAGGGGTAAACCGCTTGTCGGACAGACACGATTCCGCCTCGCTTCATCTGATCAATACGCTCGAACTTCTAATTATAACGCCGGATGCGGCAGGTTGGGATGGTCAGTTTTGCTCAAAGAGGGGTGCAAGAGGGACATATAACAAAAAAACGGGCAGCTGCGACGGATCAGATCGCGCTGCCCAATGATCCTCAGGCATTAGCGGCCAGCACTATCCAGCACTATTTAGTGCACAGCCTGCCAATCGCCAGTTGTCAACCACGTGGTTACCTTGGCGGAGTAGAACACGTGGAAAAACACGCGGTAATCAATCAGCCGGTTACTTCACCCCGGCCAGCTTGCGCTCGCTCTGGAACTGGCGCAGCGCTTCGTAGGCCTGGCAGCCGGTCATCACCGAAGGGCTGCCGCCCATCATGATGGCGACCCCAATCGCTTCCAGAATTTCTTCCTCGGTCGCGCCGGCTTTGAGCGCATCGTGAACGTGCAGAGCGATCGACCCGTCGCAGCGCACCGCGATTGCAATCCCCAATGCGATCAGCTCTTTGTCCTTCATCGCCAGGGCACCGTTCTCCGACGCCTTGACCTGAAGCTTGTTGAAGCTGCCCATCGTGTTGGGAATGCCCCGCCCGATTTCGCCCATCAACTCGCGCATCCGACGATAATATTCAGGATAATTTTCGGTTGCCATCGTCATCCACCTTTTGGTCTATCAGGCCTAAGCCTGAGCGTTTGAACGGCGGGGGAGTAGGCTCGTCAAGAAACTGTCGCTTGTTTGTCGTTGTGTCGTTGCTCACCTGCGCCATATAAAGCGTACTCGGAGCAGGGAAAATACGAACCTGCCAAACGGCCCATCTTATTCGTGAAAAATGTCACAATATAGTGATATTTTTCACAATAGCCAGATTCCCGTTTGCCGGTCCGATCAGTCAGCCCGATCAAAAGAGCGGCCCCTCGCCTGTAACGAGTGCCGCTCTGCCTTTCACCCCAATTCGAACAAACCACCAGCGGATGCTGCTATTCCCACTCAATCGTCGCAGGCGGTTTGCTGCTGATGTCATACATCACGCGGTTGACGCCTTTCACTTCATTCACGATCCGGCTGCTGATCCGCGCCAGCAGTGCGTGATCAAGCCGCGCCCAGTCGGCGGTCATGAAGTCGGTCGTCGTCACCGCGCGCAGCACGATCACCTCGTCATAAGTGCGCTGGTCGCCCATCACGCCCACGCTGCGCACCGGCAGCAGGATGGCAAACGCCTGAGCCGTGCCTTCGCGCAAAAGCCCGGCTGCGTCCAGTTCGCTGGTGAAGATATGGTCGGCAGCGCGCAGAATCGCCAGCCGGTCCCAGGTCACTTCGCCTACACAGCGCACTCCCAGGCCCGGCCCAGGAAACGGCTGCCGCCACACGATCGAGTCGGGCAGGCCCAGCCGTGTCCCCACCAGGCGAACCTCGTCTTTGAAAAGGTCACGCAGCGGTTCGATCAACTGGCTCTTGAAGCGATCCGGCAGGCCGCCCACGTTATGGTGAGACTTGATGCGGTGTGCGCCGGGCCGTCCGGTGCCCGCACTCTCGATCACATCCGGGTAGATCGTGCCCTGTGCCAGCCAGTCGAATTCGCCCTGTCGAGTAGCCTCTCGCTCGAAAACATCGATGAAGGTGCGCCCGATGATCTGGCGTTTTTCTTCCGGATCAATCACTCCGGCCAGGTTTTCGAGGAATTCCTCGGTGGCGTCTACCGCCACGATCTTCCACGCCAGCTGCCTGCTCAACGCAACCACTGCATCGGCCTCGCCCTGGCGCAGCAACCCGTTATTGACAAACACCGGCACCAGGTGATCGCCCACCGCCCGGTGAATCAACTCCCCGGCCACCGAAGAATCGACGCCGCCGCTCATACCCAGCAGCACGCGCCCGTTGCCCACCTGCTCGCGAATCGCCTGAATGCTGCTTTCGATGAAGTTCTCCGGCGTCCAATCAGTCTCTGCGCCGCACACATCGATCACAAAATGGCGCAGCATGGCTTTGCCATGCACGGTATGCATGACTTCGGGGTGGAACTGCACCCCAAACATCGCGCATTGGGAGTGACCCACAAAAGCGCCGATGGCGGCATAGGGGGCGGAATCCGTGCGCGCCAGCACCCGAAACCCTTCTGGCATACGCTCGATACGGTCGCCGTGGCTCATCCATACGGTCTGGCTCGGTTCCAACCCGGCAAAGAGGTTCAGCGGCCCGGCAGTCTCGATCACTTCTATAGTCGCCTGCCCATACTCGCGCTGGGTTGATCCGGCTACCACGCCGCCCAGCGCCTGCGTGATCAACTGCATCCCGTAACAGATCCCCAGCACCGGCAGCCCAGATTCCAGCACCCAGCCCGGCAAGCGCGGCGCGCCCTCATCATAGACGCTGGACGGCCCGCCGGAGAGAATCACTCCCCGGCATTCCGGCACAGCATCCTGTACCTCATCCCAGGTGACGGTATAGGGCAGCAGAGCAGCATAAACGTTGAACTCCCGCACGCGGCGCGCGATCAACTGCGCGGTCTGCGAGCCATAGTCCAGGATGACGATCCCACCACGTTTCAGGCTCATGAATCCCTGTCCCCCTAGATTTCGACCCCGCGCGGCGGATCGTCGGCAAATTCAATGCGCTTGTCATCCAGATAGGTAATCACCGCCAACGACTCAACCGGCACGTGATATTTTCGCACCAGGGCCTCGCGTCCACCCTCGAACAACTTCTCGACCACGGTGGCCACCCCCACCAGCACACAGTCCGCCGAAAGAACCATGCGCGCCAGCGCCAGCAGCGTCTTGCCAGATGCCAAAAAGTCATCCACGATCAGCACACGCTCGCCGGGCTTGAGATATTCCGCCGCCACCATCAGGAAAATCTCGCCGCCCTTTGTGTGGCTGACCGCCGTTTCGAGAAAGATCGGCCCGGCCATGGTGACGGGTTTGTTCTTGCGGGCATAGACCACCGGGATGTTGAGTGCCAGTCCTGCCATCAGTGCCGGCGCAACGCCCGAAACCTCGGCGGTCAGGATTCGAGTGGGTTGAGCATCGCGGAATCGGTTGGCGATCTCTTCCCCCATCCGTTTGACAAATGCGGGGTCCATCTGGTGGTTGAGAATGCCATCGATCTTGAGGATGCCATCTCCCAGGTAGCGCCCTTCTTGCCTGATCTTGTCTTTGAGTTCTTGCATGGCCCTGCCATCCTCCCCTATCTTCACGGCGCAAGGCGCGGGCAGCGCCACACGCGCCGCATTTTCACATCGTGCGCTGTGGACTCATTTATGAACCCATGCGGGGGATTATTTCAGAAAGCGCCACAATGCGAAATGGTCAACACATACAGAAACCGGCCCTTACTACAGTGGAGGGCTGGACATCAGCGACAACTCAATGCTTTTCGAACGGGGTGCCGAGCGCACGCGGCGGCGCAGCGCGCAGGAAGCGCCTCACCGCCGGCTTGAAACGGTCCGGCGCATACCGTACAACTCGTTCGAGCACGCCGCTGGTCGCTACCATCAGCGTGATGATCATCAGAATCCAGGGGAGCATGTTGACAATCTGCGAGGGGAGATCGATCACATGGTTTCCTTGAAGATCGATCGCCACTGTGCGCAACCCCACAATGAGGTAGGCCCCCAATGCCACACGCACCGGCACCCACAGCCCAAAAATCACGATGGCCAGCGCGATCCACCCCTCGCCGCTCAGGTCTTCTTTCCACCCCAGCTTGACCGAAAGCGAATAGGTTGCCCCGGCCAGCCCAACCAGCGATCCGCCAACCAACGTGTAGACATACCGCAGAAGCTGGACTCGCGTCCCACGCACGAAGGCAGCTTCGGGCTGCTCGCCGATAGCCCGCAGTATCAGGCCATAGCGTGTGCGGTAAATATAGAACCACACAATTCCCACCAGGATGAGGCTGAAATAGACCAACACGTTGTGATCAAACAGCACCGGCCCGATCAGCGGAATATCGGACAGCACCGGGATAGGCAGGTGCGGCATGGCCTTGCCAGGCTGGTTGAAATGGGGCTTGCCCAGAAAGATCGCCAGATCGGCGCACAGCACGGTGAGCACAAACCCGACCGCGACCTGGTTGAGCCGGAGCGCGATGCTCGAAAACACCACAATAAACGCGACCGCGGCCCCGGCTGCCATCGCGGCCAGCACGGCATAAACCAGGCTGCCTGTCTCGCGCACGACGGCGTGAGCCATCATTGCCGAGAGCATGATCGAGCCATCCAGCGAGAGATTGATCACGCCGGATCGTTCGGTGATCAGTTCACCCTGCCCGGCAATTACAATCGGCGCGGCAGCACGGACCACGCCGCGCAGTGTGCTTTCCAATCCGGTCATAGCGGCAGCATCCTATCGTCCCAACGTGTCACTCTGACTGATCCTGTCGTCTGAAGATGACCATCAATTCAACATCCGACAGCCAGTGAATACTCACCACATCCCATCCCTGGCGGGCGTATTCGTTCAGCTGTTGGCTGAGCGCCCTGCCCGCCCACTTGAGCGATTCGGCCCGCTCAACGGTGTCAGGGAAATCCAGCACGCCCGAAAGGTACACGGTCAGGTAGCGCCAGATCACGGGATGATCTGGGGGTTGAGGCACCGGCTCAGGTGCGGTCGATTTGTTCTTCATCGTCTACAGGCTGGGCACTGTGCGGCGGGAAGTAGCGATTGCGCACCCCAAAGGCCAGCACCACCATCAATACAATAGTGCTTTGCAGCACGCGCACTAATGAACGATCCAGCTCGATCCCATAATCCCACTGGAAGCCGCTTTCGAGCCGCTGGCCGCCCTTCGAGAGCACAGCGAATACAAACGAGACAAACGGCGTCAGCACAATCGAAAATGAAGCCAGCAGCACCACCAGGATCGCCAGAAACCCGATTCCGCCGGAAGGGGAAGCCGTGAGCTTGCTGACGTCCGGGGCCAACACGCGGTACGTTCCCCCAATGCCCGCCAGCGCGCCGCACACCGCCATCACCGCCAGGGTGTTACGCTCGGTCCGCACCCCTCGCAAATAGGCTGATTTGATATTCTTGCCCATCGCGCGCAGCTGCAGCCCCCACCGCGAGATATACATGATAGCCACCACGACCACGAACGCAGCAACGGTGATGTAGATAGTTGTCGGGCTGAGCCGCCGGTACGCTTCAAATGCCCCCAGCCGCGCAATTTCGGGGAAGCGAGCGGTCTCGGTGGCACGGCTCCCGGCAGGCTGCCAGGGTCCGCCATTGGACACCAGGTAGATATTGAACGTTTGCGCGATGAAGTTGAGCGCTACGCCGCCAAAAATCTCATTCACGCCCCCTTTGGTTTTGAGTATTCCGGCGAGCATTCCCCACAGCCCGCCCGCTGCCATGCCAAAGAGGAAACTCAAAATCATGATGGCCGTGTGACTCAGCGGATCATCGCGCTCGGCGAAAAGGCGCACCGCCCAGGTTGAGCCGATCGCGCCCATGATCATCTGCCCCTCGACGCCGATATTCCACAACCCGGCATTATAGGTGAGCACCAAGCCAAAGGAAGTGATGGCCAGCGGCATCCAAAAGGCCACCATATCCGCGCGACGCTCCGCCGTCTTCAGCGTGCCATCGTAGACATAGTCCCACGCCACCTTGGCATCCGCCCCTTGCCATTCGAGGATCAAAACAATCAGGCCGAGAGCGACCAGAATGCCCAGGAACGGCATCAGCAGCGCAGGCAGCATATCCAGCAGGGCACTGCGCCAGGGATGAGCCTGGGCGGTTCGAGAAGAAGTGGACGACACCGAATCGGCAGCCATACCTACATCCTCCCGCCAATCAGTTCCCCCAGGCGCGCGGCGGTCATCTCCGCCGAGTCATCTACCGCGCTGGTGCGTCCGCCAAAAAAGACCAGGATTCGGTCGCTGTAGGTCACGATCTCGTCCAGCTCAGCGCTGATGAAGACGATCGCGGTTCCCTGTTCGCGCCGCTTGAGCAGCTGTTCCCAGATCAAAGCGGCGCTCTCAACATCCAGGCCGCGCGTAGGATGCTCCAGCAGCAGCAGGCGCAGATTTTGCGGCAGCAAAGCCAGCGCGAAACGCTGCTGATTGCCGCCCGAAAGCGTCTGCACCGGGCTGTTGGGCCGCCCTTTGACGTTGAAGTTCTGGATTTGCTGTTCGGTTGTGCGCCAGGCACGCAGCCAATTCACCCAGGGGGCGCGGCTGGGCAGAGTCAGCGCGAAATGCTCCGTGAGCGTCATCCCCGCGATCAGTCCCTCTTCGATGCGCCCGGCGGGCAAAAACGCCACCCCGGCCCTGGCAAAAGCGTGATACGAGGCGCGTGTCATGTGCCGCCCACACAGCGTGATCGTCCCGGCGTGGGGAGTCAGCAGACCGGTGCAGGCACGCATGAACTCACTCTGGCCGCTGCCATCCAGCCCGGCAAGGCCGATCACCTCACCTGCGTGAACATCCAGCGACAGGTTCTCTACCGTCAGGCGGCGGCTGGATAGAGCCAGGTCGCGCACAGAGAGCACCGGCTCACCCGCCTGCACGGGCGGTCGCGCTCGGCGCTCGATCACTTTGCCAAACATCAGCTCCACCAAAGCGCTGATGGGGCACGGCAGCGCCATCTGGCCGACCAGCCTGCCGCGCCGCAGCACATATGCTTCGTCGCACAGGTCGATCACGTCTTCCAGCTTGTGTGAGACCAGGATGATCGTCATGCCATCATCGCGGGCCAGCGCTTTGAGCACGTTGAACAAGGCGGACTTCTGCTCGGCGGAAATGCCTGTGGTCGGTTCATCCAGGATCAAGACCTTGACGTTCATCGACAGCAGCCGCAGGATTTCGAGCTGCTGGCGCTCACCGATAGTCAACAGATCGACATAGCGATCCGGGTCGAGCGTGAAGCCAAAGCGCTCGATCAAGGCCATCAACTGCTGGCGTGCCGCTTCAGTATCCGGGAAGAACCCGCCGGGCCGCCCGGCGATGAAGTTCTCCAGCACCGTGAAGGGGGGGAAATCGAGCGGGTCCTGGTAGAGCATCCCAATGCCGTGCGCGATGGCGTCGGTGGGAGAGCGCAGAGTGACAACCTGCCCATCGACCAGCACCGCTCCGCTGTCGGCGGATTGGTAGCCCGACATAATTTTCATCAGGGTGCTTTTTCCTGCGCCGTTCTCGCCCAGGATGGCATAAACACGCCCACCCTCAAAGGCCAATGAAACGGCCTGGTTCGCGCGTACTCGCCCAAATGTTTTGCTGATGTTTTGGAGTTCGACTCGCATGAGTTGTGGTGGTAATCCGCTGCCGTAACCGATGTTTTTGGGGCAGGTCTTGCTGAAAAGGAAGGGAGAGGGAATTCCTTCCCCTCTCCCCTCACTATGCTACCAGGTGCCGTTACTGGCTCGCACCCTTGATGCCTTCCAGAAGCTGAGGCGGATTCACCTGATCCGGGCTGGTCGCTTCGTCCGCGTTGGCGGCAGCGAACCAGATCTGCGCTTCGGTGGCCACCTCGCCATCCTCCAGGTACACCGAGCCATCCTGGAAGTTCAGCGGGCCGGTGAACAGGTGGAGGCCACCTTCTTCACCCTTCGCCCCGGCGGCCAGGGCGGCGATGAACTCATCAAGCGTAGCTTTTTCCTCTTCGGTCAGGGCATCACCATAGACGAAGCCCACCGCTGAGGTATCGGGATTGTTGATATCGTTCCAGTCGGGCGGGAGCCAATCCCACGAGGCTTCCCAGGTCCCTTCCTGAACGGCTTTCACCGCCGCCAGGTAGGCCGGACCCCAGTTGAAATACGGCACGCCCAGGCAGATTTCGGGGGCTTCGGAGCACGCGCCCTCAAAGTCGTAGGGAATCGCCCATACGGCTGCGCCCTCTGCCGCGCGCTGGCTGGTGACCACAATCGCTTCGGTGGTATCGATGCCGGAGATGATCACATCGCGGCCATCATCCAGGAAGGAGTTCACAACCTCGGTGGGATCAAGCGTCACACCGGGAATATTGAACCAGAACCCGATCCAGGTCACCGCGAAATCAAGCGCCGCCGGGTCCATCCCGCGATAATTCTCGTAGCAGTAGCGCGCACCAAGATAGACCGAGTTGGTCAGGCGGGTCGTTTCGGGATCGATCAGCGGGCCGACATAGCCGATCTTGCCGGTCTGGGTCTTAAGCGCTGCCGCACACCCGGCGATCATCTTGCCATATTCCATCTGCCCCATAAAGTTGCCCAGGTTCGCTGGGGCGATTCCCCACAGGGCGTCATCGCCGGAAATGTTGATGAACTTCACGTCCGGGTAAAATTCGGCCACCACCGTGGTATCGACCTCAAAATCGGCAGAGGTCGTCAGAATCAATTTCGCGCCCTGACCGACCATATCTTCCACCACCTGATCGAGCGTGGTTTCGGGGCGAGCTGCCGAGTTCAGACTTTCTAGAAAGATCATCTTTGCACCCGGCAGATTTTGCTCTACATACAGGCCGGCATTGTAGTGAGCTTCGCTCCAGCCGTGATCATCCTTCGGTCCAACCAGCACGACGCCGAAGATCACCTCGTCCTGCGCGGCGCTCGGCGCGACGGTCGCCAGACCGCCCACCATCAGCGCGACCAACAGCAACAAAACCGACAGTTTCTTGATCATAGACCTCTCCCTCAAAAATGCTGAACGATCAGGGGACAGCAAGGGGCAATACCACACTGCCCGCACGAGTGTAAAAGAAATCATCCCAAAAGCAAGCTGTTCTGATCCTGGTTTGGCGACTTTGACGAGATCAATTACCGGATCAGGCGGGCCATTCATGCGTCGTCATGACAACGAGTGGTGCGCGTGGCAAGCATCCAGACGATGACCAGTGCCGCCAGCAGAATGAGAGGAATGAGCAGCGATTGTCTACGCATCCAGATCATCAACCTCCTTTGGTAACTCAAAAATCTAACTTTGTGCAGGCCGGGCGCCCAAGGCGCTCACACAACCTGTTTATGTCCAGTGTACAGACAAAATCGCCCCCGCGCAAAATAATAAGCACTAAACAAACAGGTCCACGATCTCGAACCGCTCAACATCGACCAGCCCGCGATCAGTCAGCTTGAGGCTGGGAATCACTTCGAGCGCCATGAAGCTCATCGCCATGAACGGGTCATGCAGCGGCGATCCCAGGCTCTCGCGCGTGACGGCCAGCAGCCGGTCCAGCCCTGCGCGCACCTCGCCAATCGGGGCCTGGCTCATTAACCCGGCCACCGGCAGCGGCAGTTCTGCCAGCACGTGTTCGCCCTGCACCGCAACCAAACCGCCGCCCATCCGCCCTACCGCGCGCGCCGCCGTCATCATGCTGGCATCATCCACGCCGATCACCACCAGGTTGTGATGATCGTGGGCGACGGTTCCGGCAATCGCCCCGCGCCGGAGTCCGATCCCCTGAATGAACCCTTTCCCCACGTTTCCGGTCGCGCGGTGCCGTTCGATGACAGCCATCTTGAGCATATCGCGCGCCGGATCGGCTGCGGCCTCGCCGTTAACTCGCCGCACATCCATCACACGGTGCTCGGTCACCAGTTGGTCGGCAATGCTCCCGATCACACGCGCCCGCTCCCCGCGCGCAGGAATGGCAAAATCCAGATCTTCCCAGCGTACATTCATCGAATGCCTGAGCTGCATCGCTACAGGCGGCTGAAGCTCGCCCACCAGTTCGCCATCGCGCGCCACCAGTTTCCCCCCGCGAAACACCAGTTCGGCGCGTGGCGCGCGCAGATCGGAAAATATGAACAAATCAGCGCGGCGGCCCGGCGCGATTCCACCCCGGTCGCGCAGCCCAAAATACTCTGCCGGGTTGAGAGTGCCCATCCGAATCGCCATCACCGGATCGATTCCCTCGGTAATTGCCACACGGATCATATGATCGATAGAGCCTTCGTCGAGCAGATCAGCGGGCTGGCGGTCATCGGTACACCAGCAGATTCGACAGTAATTCTGCGGAGTGATCAGCGGCAGCAGAGGGCGCAAATTGTGGGCATTGGTGGCCTCTCGGATGAAGATCACCAGCCCCTTGCGCAGCTTTTCGAGTGCTTCCGCAACCTCCGTCGATTCATGCTCGCTGGCGATCCCAGCGGCGACGTAGGCGTTCAGCGCTTTGCCGCTCAACGCCGGGCAATGCCCATCCACCACCATACCCTTGAACGCGTCGATTTTGGCCATCACTCCGGCATCACCCGCCACCACCCCCGGATAGTTCATCATCTCGGCCAGGCCCAACACCCAGGGATTATTCTGCAGAGTCTGCAAGTCGATGGCTTCCAGGCTGGCCCCAGAAGTCTCCATGTGCGTGGCGGGCACGCAGCTCGAAGCCATCACATACATGCTCAACAAACCATTCTCCGCTGATTTCAGCATGAAGTGAATGCCTTCCATGCCCAGCACATTGGCGATCTCGTGCGGGTCGGTGACCACGCTGGGAACCCCGTGCGCCAGCACCACCCGGCTGAACTGGGGAGGCGTGCACATGCTGCTTTCGACGTGAACGTGCGCATCGATCAGGCCCGGAGCCACATAGCGCCCGCCCAGGTCAAGGGTCTCAGCGGCTTGATACCCCGGCCCCAGGCCGATCACGCGCGATCCTTTGATTGCGATCTCAACCGGGTAAATCTCGCCGGAAAACACATTCACCAAACGCCCATTGGTCAGCAGCAGGTCGGCGGGGACATCGCCCCGCGCTGCCGCCATGCGTTCCGCTAAGGTACTCATTGCCTCGTATGCTCCTTGTGAGCAGAACCCATCCCGACAACAGCGCCAGCCTGCGCGAGCATCCGCGCAGCTTGTAGGGATTATAGCGCACAAGTGGTAACCTGTTCGGCTGCCGTCTGCTCACCGGGCCGGTCAGGCACGCTCCGAATCGGTGAACATACCGCGCAGCAGTAGTAATTCGCCCCGACCTCTTGTACACTTCACTCCAGGTCTTGTTGACAATCAGGGCTTCATGTGCGGCGCTCTCCATGCGCGCTGAGCACCGATCCCAACACAACCTGGCCGGCGTCATTCTTGTCTGGGAGTCTTTGGGATGTTGAGGAGAATGGGATAATGGCTCCACGCGAACAATTCGACCGCGAGTTGAAAAATCTGCGTGATGACGTGATTCGTATGGGTTTGCAGGTCGATGAACAGGTGAAGCTGGCGCTGAGCGCGATTGAGACTCTGGATACCGATCTGGCGAGCCAGGTGATCGCTCTGGACCGCGATGTAAACGCCAGCCGGTACGGAATTGAGCAGGAATGCTTCCGGTTGATCGTCACACAGCAGCCCGCTGCGCGTGACCTGCGGGCGATTGTCGCCGCCATGAACATCATCGTAGACCTGGAACGCATGGGGGACAAAGCCAAGGCCATCGCCAACACCCTGCCTGCCATCATGGAACGCCCTCACCGATCACACGGTCAGGAACTGGCTCACATGGGCAGCCTGGTGCGCGCTATGCTCAACACCTGCATGAAAGCCTATGCTGAAGAGATGCCCACCCTGGCTGAGCAGATCGCCGAGCAGTCGAAAGAACTGACCGCGCTGTTCGCCGAAGTGCTCGACGATACCATCGAACACTTCGCCAAGGCCAAAAAGGAAAAGAAGGTCAAAGCGACCTATGGCAGCCTGCGCGTCGCGCAGCACCTGGATCGCATCGGTGACCTGGCTACCAATGTCGCCGAGCGTATCATCTACATCCGAACGGGCAACGTGCAAGAAATGCGCACGCATCAGGACGATACCGATGATTAAGCCAGGGCCGCGGCATCTCAGTCCATGATCTGTTACCGGGGGCGTGAACGCGCTCCCGTTTTTGTTCGTTTGTTCGGTATGATCGAGATGGGAATGAGCAGCGTATATTGACTTGACTCATCAATAGCGCTCTCGCCCGGTGAGCGTTATAGTCGAAGTCAAATAATCCATCGGCTCGCCGGCTTGCCAGTGATCCAGGCAGACAAGCGAGCATTTACTGGGGGACCATGCTGCGATGCGGGGGCGAGCATTGAGCATCCGTTCACTTCATCGGAGGCGGGCATGACACTAGATTACCTTTGGGAACGAGTCAAGCAGCAGGGCTATGCGGGCGTGCAAGAGAGTGAGACTCCCGAACCGGCGGACGCGCTGGCCCTCTTCTACCTGGCGCTGATCGCCTTTCATTATGACGACCTGGAACGCGCCGCCGCATACAGCCAGGCTGCCGCTCGCAGTGCCCCCGATCACCCGGTATTTGTCGAAGGTGCGGTATACCTGGATCGCGTGCTGAAGCAGGGCAAGACCGCCGTGTATGTCGATGGAGACGCCTTCGCCGCGTTCATTCGCGGCGGGGGGAATGTGGCCTTATACCAGTCCATCAACCAGGCCCTGCGCGCCGTCTACGATGAATATCAGGCGCTCACTGTGCTGGATATTGGCGTGGGTGATGGGCTGGCTCTACTGCCCGCGCTTTCTCCGGCCATTACCTACCTGGACCTGATCGAGCCGTCGCGCCCCATGCTCGACCGGGTGGTATTCCAGCTCCGCGAGCAAAACATCCCGCATCGCGCCCATAATGCCACGCTGCAAGCCTGTATGCGGCGAGTCACAGGCCGATGGGATGTCATCCAGGCGACCTGGAGCCTGCAATCTATCCCTCCGGAAACACGTCCCGCCGTTTTTGAATGGCTGCACGCGCATGGTAACCGGGTGATCATCGCGGAATTCGACGTTCCCGCTTTCGATGAGATGTTGGCCCCCGACCGCGTGCAATATATCGTGGATCGTTACGCGAATGGCTTGCAGGAATACAACGAGGACCGCGCGCTGGTCGCTCAGGGGTTTCTGATGCCGGTCATGTTCGGCTATTTTGACCGCTCTGCCGCGCGCACCAATTGGGAAGGTCCCATTACCGAATGGTGCAGTGGGCTGCGCGCGGCAGGATTTACACGCGTGGCGTGGCGTAAGCTCATGGCCTATTTCTGGGCCGATTCCTACGTGATCGACGCCAGGTAGTGCCGTTCGACCTCTCTTAACCTACAATTGCAACGCATAGCGAGCATTTAGGTCGGGCGAAAGGGCCAGTACTGCAGGCAGCAGGTGCCCCAGCCACCACACCGCGGCCTGGACATCATTGAGGTAAGCGGTCTCTTGGGCAGTATGCGCCCCTTCGAGTGGAGCGCCTGCCAGCGCCAGGATTCGCGTCCACCGGGCCAGGGCCACATCATCACTGCGCGACAGGTACCCGTTGTTGATCTGGACTGTCCCCGGACGGGTCGCGTTCAGGTCTGCCGCCAGGTCGAGCGCCAGTGCATGGTAATTGGGCGGGACCAGCGATCCGCGCCCGGCATTGGAGACTGCGCCCGCGCTCACACCGCCGCCCAATACCGGCCCGTGCGCCATCCCCGCATTGTGCCCATCGACAATCACGCAGCCCAGCACGGGTTGAGGCACCGCATAGGCCAGCCGTGCCGCGCCATGCCCGAAGAACGAATCGGGCGGCCCTTCTTCCTGGTCGGTGAATACGACCAGCAGCCGCCGGTCGTGCGCGCGCAGGATGTCCTCCGCCGGGCGCAGCACTGCTGCTACCAGCAGCGCCGTGATCACGCCCAGGCCGTTATCCAGGCCCGTGCCCACCACCACCCCGCGTGAATCGCACACCGGCTCCACGTCAAGCACGATGCTATCCTGCCAGGCGAGCCTTCCCTCATGCGCTTCAAACGTCAGCCGCGACTCGACCGGCGTCTTGCACGACACCAGGTCACCGCGCGCCCCCACGGTCAACCGCCCGTCGGCGAAGCGCAGCGCCTGCGCCCGCGCTCGATAATCTCCAGCCGGGAAGCGGTTAGCGCAAATGGGGTACAGCGTCGCGTCGTCGGGAGAGAGCACGCGGTAGGTCGGGCGATCCATGTGCGACACGATCACTACATCGGGCCGCTCACGTTCGACACCAAGCCAGAGCGCACAGTTGCCGGTCGATCCCACCTGGCGGATCAGGCGGTCTCCCAGGCCAAGCTCACCGGCCAGCGCCGCGATCACGTCGCCCACGCCGCCGGGCAAATTCGCGCCGGTCGAAGGAGCGGGTGCAGCCAACACCCGCCGCAGCATGGCCCATAACAAATCGCGGTCAAGCAGCGCGGGCTGCGCTTCGAGGGCGGCGGCGATGCCGGGCAGGGTGCGGCGCAGCCAGGGCGCGCTCACTGCACACCCCCGCGTGCCATGCGATCATACAACGCATAAACCCCATCGGTGGATAGTTCCAGCACCAGGGTAACATTCGGCTCGCGCTGCGTCAGTCCCATATAGTCGATCACGCACTGCCCACGCGTCCGGTGTCCCTGCACCTCGACGCTGACGTAATGCTGCTCGCTGTGCGTGACCAGGTCCGGCTGCAACGCGACGGCCATCGCCAGGGGATCGGGCAGCAGGTAACCCACCCGACCTCGGCCCAACCGCCTCAAAAATTCTGCCGTCGTCAGCGTCGTTTCTTTGAAGAACTGCCCAAACAACGTATCGTGGGCAATCAATGATTCATACTGTTCCCAGCTAAAGCCGTGTTTGAGCGTCGTCTCCCACGAGAGCATGGTCGCCATCGGGAAGGCATCGAGCACGATCAACGCCGCTTCGGGGTCGCAGTAGAAATTGAACTCGGCGGTAATGTTGGCCGTGTTGCCAATGGCGTTGATCGTGCCGCCCATGAACACAAACTGCTTGATCTTGTGAGGGAATCCGGGGTCCAGGCGGCAGGCCAGGGCCAGATTGGTCAGCGGACCAAGCGCCACCAGCGTCAGCTCGCCCGGCGACTCGTTGGCTCGCCGTACCAGCTCAACCGCTGCCGGAGTCGGCTCGATGGTTTGCGTCAGGCGGGGCCGGTGAGCATAATCGCCCAGTCCATCACTGCCATGAATTCGCTCTTCGGGGTGCCAGAATCCCGGCACCAGCGGTTGGCTCGCGCCGGAATAGACCGGCACCGAGTGCCCGGTCAGTGCCAGAAGAGTCAGCACATTGCGGTTCACTTTGTCCACGTGGACATTGCCGGTCAGCGTAGTGATAGCCTCAACCACCACCCCCGGATGATGAAGTGCCATCCAGATCGCTTGAGCGTCATCAACACCCGCGTCGGTATCGATTAGTAAGCGCACTATATGGAATCCTTTCTGCCAGTTTCACCAGTAGCGTAGAACCTAAAACATGTTTAGAATATCATTACCTGATAGGGTCGCAGTGTAACTCAGCGCCCAGACGGCGGCAACCCCTCGCCAGAGGAAAGCTGCTGGCGCAAGCTGCCAGGGCAAATTTCTGGTGCTCAGAGATTGTTGATATTCTTATGCACATTTTGCAGGAGACCACCAATGAAACAACGCAAGGTTTTGACACTCGCACTCGTGATCGTTATGCTGCTCGCAGCCACGATTGGGGCCAGCAGCACCACCGCCCAAGACGAGCCGCTCAAGATCAAGCTGGTTGTCAACGGCGTGCTGGGCGATAAGTCATTCTTCGACTCGGCCCAGCGTGGTATGGATCGCCTGATCGATGAAGGATACAATGTCGAAATCAACACCATTGAGCTTGGCATCGATCCTGCGAACTGGGAAAGCGGGCTGGGCGATGCGATGGCTGACACCGAAAGCTACGATGTGCTGATTGTCGGTACCTTCCAGATGGGCGAATTCCTTGCCAAGCGTGTCCACCAATATCCGGACAAATACTTCATCTTCTACGATGACGCCGTGCCCTACGACAACCCCGAATTCTGCGTCGAAGGTTGCACCAACGTGTACTCGGTGCTCTACGCCCAGAATGAAGGCTCATTCCTGGCCGGTGTATATGCCGGTGCCATCACCATCAGCGGCATCGAAGGCACCAACCCCGAAGCCATTATCGGCGCAGTTGGTGGCCAGGACATCCCGGTGATTAACGACTTCATCGTGGGTTACGAGCAGGGCGCGTGCCTGGTCAACCCCGAAAGCACGGTCCTCCGCCAGTATGCGGGCGGTTGGAACGATCCCGCCAAGGGGAAGGAAATCACCCTGGCCATGTACGAACAGCTTGCCGACATCGTCTTCCAGATCGCGGGCGGCACCGGTGTGGGTGTGTTTGAGGCAGCCCAGGAACAGGGCCATTTTGCCATCGGTGTGGACTCCGACCAGGCGACCATCATCGCCGACACCAACCCCGATCAGGCTCAGTATATCCTGACCAGCATGATGAAGAACGTCGACAACTCGCTCTACCGCGCCATCGACCTGCACCTGTCGGGTGAGCTGCCCTATGGTGAGGCGGAAGTGCTCGGCATCAAGGAAGGCGGCGTCGGCCTGGCTCTCAATGATATTTACTACGACAACACGCCCGAAAACATCCTCGACCTGCTCGATGCAGTGCAGGAAGCCGTCGAGAATGGCGATATCACGATTAACACGGTCTTCGAAGATCGCGTTGACCTGGGTTACAACCTAGTGAGCGTTGGCTTGCCCTGTGCCGAGATGCCCGAAGTGGACTTCGACGTCTCGGAATTCCTGGGCGAGTAACCGCCCGCAAGTGATCAATCCCGATGGGGTGAGCACATGCTCACCCCACTTTTGTATGTCATGGTTGTATTGGTAATTATGCGTTAGTACGTTTTTGGGGCGTCTCCCGGACTAAATTTCTCCATTTTGAGGGTTCCGGCATGACTCATCACGCTTTGCCCTTAACATCACCCGAGTCTCTGACTCAAGGGGGATCGCCACCCTTGCTCTGCCACTGAACCACTATCACCAATAGGATTTTTGTCTATGGCCCTGATCGAAGCACACAATATCGTCAAAATTTACCCCAACGGCGTGCTGGCTAACGATCGCGTGCATCTTTCGGTCAACCAGGGCGAGATTCATGCCCTGGTTGGCGAAAACGGCGCGGGTAAAAGCACGCTGATGAAGGTGCTCTACGGTCTGGAGACCCCCACCGATGGTGAGATTCGCCTTCGAGAGACGCCGGTCCACATCCCCAACCCTCAGGTCGCCATTGACCTGGGGATCGGCATGGTGCACCAGAACTTCATGCTGGTCAATTCGTTCACCATCGCCGAAAACATCGCCCTGGGCCGCGAAGCATCCCGTCTGAAGGGGTTTGCGCTCAACCGTCAGCAAGCCATTCAGGATACCATCGCACTTTCCAAGCAGTACGGCCTCCACGTTGAGCCGGAAGCACGGGTCGATACGGTCCCGGTGGGGATGCGGCAGCGTGTTGAGATTCTCAAGGCGCTCTATCGCGGCGCGGAAATCCTGATCCTCGACGAACCGACCGCCGTGCTCACACCCGGCGAAACGCAGGACCTCTTTGCCGCTGTGCGCAATCTGGTCAACGAGGGGAAAACGGTGATTTTCATCACGCACAAACTGCGCGAAGTGATGGAAATCTCCGATCGGGTGACCGTCATGCGGGATGCGCGCACGGTCGGCACGGTCAACACAAGTGACACCAACGAAGCAGAACTGGCCCGGATGATGGTCGGGCGTGAAGTCTTCATGGTGGTCGACAGGCCAAAAGTCACGCGGGGCAAGCCGGTGCTCGAAGTGCACAACCTGACATATATCAACGAGACCGGGCGCACCTTGCTGCACAATGCCTCTTTCAATGTCTACGAATCCGAGATTTTGGGCATTGCGGGCGTTGAGGGGAACGGCCAGACCGAACTGGTTGAGGTGCTGACCGGGCTGCGCGCCGCGACCAGCGGAACCGCTTCGGTCGATGGCCGCCCGGTGCTGGGATCGGGCCCGCGAAAAGTGCGAGAAGCTCATGTCGCTCACATCCCCGAAGACCGGCTGACCAACGGCGTCGCGGCAAGTGCCAGCATCGGCGACAACCTGATGGTGGACCGCTACTACCGCGCCCCTTATACCCGCATGGGCCTGCTCGATCTGAACACGGTGCGCAGCAGCAGCGAACAGTTGATCCATCAGTTCGGCATCCTGGCCACCGACAGCACCGTGCCTGTGAACGCCCTTTCTGGCGGCAACATGCAAAAGGTGGTCGTCGCGCGCGAGCTATCTTCGTCGCCCAGGCTGCTCATCGCTGCACAGCCCACGCGCGGCGTAGACATTGGCGCGATTGAATACATTCACCAGCAGTTGATCGACCAGCGCACCAATGGCCTGGCGATCCTGCTTGTTTCGGCGGACCTTCAGGAAGTGATGAAACTCTCCGACCGGATTATGGTGATGTACAACGGCGAAATCGTGGCCATCTTCCCCAATTCGCCCGATCTCACCGAAGAAACACTTGGCCTGTACATGCTTGGCGCTCAGCACCAGACTGCCGAGGAAATGGAGCGGTATCGATGAGACGCCCGACATCCCGCCAGCTTTCCCTGATCCTGCTGGGCACACTGCTCGGCACGCTGGTGATGTTGTTCATCAGCTTCAAAGCATTTGGACTGGATACTGACATGTCGATGGGCACGATGCGCGACATGATCAGTGCCACGCCAGACTATGTTGCCATCCTGTTCATCAACGTGCTGATCGGAGCCAGTGTGCTGCTCCTGGTCGTCGAACTGCGCTGGGATGCGCTCCGCGTGCTGCTGACGGTTGCGCTGGCCCTGGTCTTCGGCTACTTGATGACCATGTTCTTCAACCTCGATGCCTCTGAGCGCCTGATTCGCGGCGATTTCCGCGTCCAATTGCTCTCGGACACGCCTTCACAGATCGACATCAACTACGATGGCGAGATCACGGCAGAGTTCAACAACCCGCGCGACGAGCCGCCGCTCACCGAAGTGCGCTATCGCTTCGCTGGCGGAGCGGGCGATCTGGTATCCATCCTGGCCTTTGCCGAAGACGAAGACTCCGGCCTGAACATGCAGGTGAGCCTGCTCGACGACGAGGGAACCACCCTCGCCGAAGGGTTTGAGGCCACCCGGCAGCAGTTGCGCACATTCCGCCGCTACCTCAACAGCGAGACGGACGCGGTGATCGAGAATTTCGCCCTGCCCGCCACGGGGTTTTATACCATCCTGGCTCAACCAGAAGCCGACAGCCGGGATGTGCGAGCTGAATTCTCGGTCAAACTGCTGTCGAATCAACCGCCTTCGACCAGCATCGCTTATAACGGGGATGCCGTTGGTGGCATCTTCAACCGCGAGAACGATACCAAGCCGATCACCAGGGCATCGTATCAGTTCATCGGCAGCGAGGGCGATGTCGTGACCGTATTGGCCTACGTCCTGCGCCCCGCCATCGCCGCCGACCTGCAGGTAGACCTGCTCGACGCAGCGGGCAATATCCTGGCGGAAAACCTCAACGCCAGCGAAGAACAGGTGGCAGCCTACAGCGGCCAGCTCAAAAGCACGCGCGATGCCGTCATTGAGGACTTTGTCCTGCCTGCCGATGGGTTCTATACGATACGCGTGCAGCCCGAACCGCTCGACTTCAATACCAAGCTCGACGAAACCGTGACCGCGACCAACAAGGCGTACAATGCCTTTCTGCTTGGCCCACTCAGCCGTATCAACCGGTGGATTATCTGGATCAAAGATGCGCTGACCCTGATCATGCTGGGCCTGGCGATTGCTATCGTCTTCCGCGCTGAGCAGTTCAGCCTGGGCGCAGAAGGGCAGTTGTACTTCGGCGCGCTGGTGTCGGGCGTCGTGGGTTTGACTTTTGGCGACCTGCCCAAGACGCTGCTGGTGCCGGTCGCCTTGCTCTCGGCGGCGACGGCGGGTTTCTTGTGGGGCCTGCTGCCCGGCGCGCTGAAAGCCTATCTGGGCGCGAATGAGCTGGTCTCGACCCTGATGCTCAACACCATCGCCCAACGTTTCTACGAGATGGTGCTGACCTTCCAGCTTCAACCGCCGGATGCCGGATACACAGCATCGGATTGGATTCCCAAAAACGGGCTGCTCACACCGATCATCAACATCAACGACGACAGCATCACCATCGCGGTGTTTATCGTGATTGCGATAGTGATTGCCACCTGGCTGATGATCCAGCGCACCCCCATTGGCTACGAGATTCGCATGATCGGCGCGAACATCAAATTTGCCGATTACGGTGGCATCAACACCCGGCGTACCATCATGCTGGCAATGGCGATCAGCGGCGCGGTGGCCGGGCTGGCAGGCGCGCACCTGGCCATGGGCATCCATCGCAAGCTGATCCTGAACATCTCTATCGGGCTGGCCTTCGAAGGCGTGGTTGTGGCCTTGCTGGCGCGAAATAACCCGCTCGTTGTGCCCTTCACCGGCCTGCTCTATGCCTATCTGCGCACGGGTGCCCAGGTGATGGAACGTGACACGAACATCAGCGCCGAAGTGGTGCGGATCATCCAGGCGGTGATCATCCTGCTCATCACGGCAGAAGCCCTGGTCACCATGTTCCAGCGCCGTCGCATCCGTCGGCGAGGAACACTTGAACTGGACCTGACCGGCGGTCCACCGGCAGGTGGCCCCCTCGCGCCCACCGACTCCACCAAGGAGGCCGCTCATGTTTGATGCGAATCTGCTGCAAAATGTGCTCCAGGGAATCTTCAGCACGGCGTTCCTGGCCTCGATCCTGCGAGTGACCACACCGATCTTGCTCCCCTCGCTTGGCGCGTTGATCTCCGACCGGGCAGGCGTGATCAACATCGGGTTGGAAGGGATCATGCTGATCTCCGCTTTCACCGGCGTAGTGTTCAGCGCCTATGCACAAACCTGGTGGGGGCAGACCACCGGTGAAGCCGTTGGCCCCTGGTTGGGGTTGGGGATGGGCGTGATCATGGGCGTGATCATCGCGCTGTTGATCGGCTTTTTCCACATCAAGCTCAAGGCGAACCTGATCCTGTCTGGCATTGCTGTGAACTTCCTCGGCCAGGCCGGAACAGTCGCCATCATGTTCGAGCTGACCGGCAGCCGGGGAGATACGCAGGGGTTCCTGCGCAGCCTCAAGATGCCGTTCGTTCAGCTTCCCGAATTCCTCAACGACATCCCGGTGATCTCGTTCTTCTTCAAGGTGCTCGATAACCAGAGCATCATGACCTGGATCGCGCTGTTCATGGTGATCGCGGTGTGGTACTTCATGTACCGCACACCCACCGGCATCCATCTGCGCGCCGTCGGGCAGAATCCCCAGGCAGCGGCCTCGGTCGGCATCAAAGTCAACCGGGTGCGCTATCTGGCGCTGGCGCTCAGCGGTGTCATGGCCTCACTGGGCGGCATCCACATGAGCATGGGCTATCTCCAGTTCTTCCAAAACAATATGACTTCCGGGCGCGGCTTCATCGCGCTGGCCACTCCCTACCTGGGCGGTGGGCACCCCATCGGCACCGGGCTGGCTTCGGTGATCTTCGGCTTCTTCGATGCCCTGTCGATCCGGGTAGGCACGCTCAACATCCCCTCCATGCTGCTGCAAATGCTGCCGTTCATGGCGACCGTGCTGGCGCTGGTGATCTATGCGTTGCAGCACCAGATCACCACGCGCGTTCGCACGCTGCGCTCTGCCGAAGGCGAGGGGTTTGACGCGGTCTTCTGGCGCGCCATCCAGCGGCTGAGCGTGCTGCACATGTTCCTGGCCATGCTGGCCGTGTTTGGCCTGGTGATCTGCGTGAGCATGCTCTCTGCTCCCGATGGTTTCCGCGGGGCAAATGACGTACTCAGCCGAAGCACGGTCTACGGGTATGCCGGAACAATCGGGCTGGCCTCGCTGGCCCTGATCCTGGTCAATCTGCCCTTTATGCTCGATGTCGAGCGGATTGGCCGCCGCGTGTGGTTCAGCGCTCTGGCTGCGATCCTCTCGCTTTGGGTCTATCTGGGCATCCTGTTCGCGCTGTTCTTCCGCACAACTTCCCTGCGCGATTCGTCCGATGTAATTGGTATAATCGTCGGGTTGGTGCTCAGCGTAGCCGTCTGGATCGTGCTGGGCGGGGTGTACCTGGCCGGGCGAACAGCGCGTCCCAATCCTGCCCCGGCTTAGTGCAGCTTCCGATCTGCTGCTCGCTAGCGTGGGGTTTCTCGCGGTGCAGGGCTGAAATGACATGCCCTGCCCCGCTTGTTCTTTCTACCATCAAGGAAGGTTAAAGCGCTCATGACGTTCAAGCACAAGGTATTGGGCGGCCTGTATGGCCAGGCATTGGGAGATGCCTGGGGAATGCCCGCCTATTTCGACATCGACCATACCTGGCAGGCGTATGGCGGCTGGATCACCGGGTTCAAACCCGGCCCTGCCGACCACATGGTGCATTTCGGGTTGCCGGCAGGCCGCATCACCGACGATTCTGAGCAGGCGTTTTCGCTGGCACGCGCCTTCATCCAGCATGGCGGGGTCTCACTCGAAGCGGCAGTGGCCGCTATCATCGACTGGTATGACCGGGTGGGGGGCGATAGCTCACCCTACGTGGGACCAAGCACGCGACGCGGTGTACAGGCGCTCAAGCGCGGCGATGATCCCCATACCACCGGTAACTGGGGCGATACCAACGGCGCAGCCATGCGCATTTCTCCGGTAGGGCTGCTGCATCCCGGCGATCCGCTGGGCGCGGTCGATGACGCCGTGACGGTGTGTACACCGACTCACAACACCAATGTTGCCATTTCGGGCGCGTGCGCGGTGGCAGCCGCGATTGCCGTCGCCATGCGCGACGATGCCACCCTCGATTCGCTGATCGCAGCGGGAATGCTCGGCGCGGAACTGGGCCGCCAGCATGGTCAAAGCTGGCTGGGACCATCGGTCACGCGCAAAATCGAGATGGCCGTCAACATCGCGCGCCGTCCGGCTGAGCCGCTCAGCCGCCTGCGCGCGCTCTATGACGACATCGGGACATCGCTGGCTGTGCCCGAAACGATTGGCTCAGCGTTTGGTGTGCTGGTCATGGCCGAAGGCGATCCCCGCCAGACTGCCATTTACGCCGCCAATCTCTCCGGCGATGCGGACACTGTCGGCGCGATTGCCTGCGCGATGGCCGGAGCATATCGCGGGATCGACGCATTCGACCCGGCGCTGCTGGCCACGCTGGATGCCGATGAGGTCGTGCAGCAGTACGATATTCGCGCCCTGGCCGATGGGTTGGTGGGCCTGATTGCGGCCCGCCAGGCGCATTGAATGCGCGGAGCCGGTATGAACACGCATGTGGTCTCTTTGGGGGACCTGGTGCTCGACATCATCCTGCCGGTGACGCTGCCGGTACAGGCCGCCGCTCACCAGGAAGCCACCAATCGACGTATCGAGCCGGGCGGCGCGAGCAACTTTATGATCGCCGCCCGTCACATGGGGCTGGCCGTCTCGGCTGTGGCAGCGGTGGGCGCGGACCCATTCGGCGATGTGATCCGGTCCGGGTTGGATGCAGAAGGAATCGACACGCGCTTTGTGCTCGCCGAACCGGGAAGCACCTCAACCCTGGTGATGGTACTCACCGACCGGCAAAGCGGTGAGCATGTCTATGTCGGCAGCTACGGGAGCGGGCCGGATGTGGGGATACCTGACGGGCTGGAGAATATGCTGGCCAGCGCGGGCGCGGTTTTTCTGCAAGGGTATTCGCTGTTTGAGCAGCGTATCGCGGGATTGATGCGCCACTCGCTCGAATATGCCTGGTCCTCTGGCGTACCGATCTATGCGGATGCCGGGCCATATATGGCTTATGTTGCGCCCGAATTGGTCGGCTGGCTGGTGGAACACGCACACATGCTGCTCATGACCGAAGACGAAGTCCCCTTCTTCGCTGGGGGACGCACCGGCACCGCTGCCTATGAGTTCCTGCTGGCAGCCGGTCCCACTGCCTTCGTCGTCAAGCGTGGTCCCCAGGGGTGTTCCATCATCACGCCGCAAGGCGTCGAGCACATCCCCGGCCTGAACGTGCCGGTAGTGGACACTGTTGGCGCGGGGGACTGTTTCGATGCCGCCTTCATCGCCGGGCGGCTGCATGGCCTTTCGCTGACTCAAAGCGCGCAGCTTGCGAATGCGATGGGCGCGGCAGTGGTTGGGCGCGTGGGCGCGGGGCGAAACACCCCGACCTGCTCTGAAGTGCTCACTCTGCTGCACGACGCCGGAATCGAGGTGAACTACCCATGCTGGTGACTTTCTCGCTCCAGACCCCACCCGGAGACGCCTTGATCGACATCACTGCCCAGGTGCGCGATGCGGTACGGCAAACAGGCGTTCGTGCGGGACTGTGTGCGGTGATCGTGCCGCATACCACCGCAGCCATCACGATCAACTCGGCGCTGGACGCTGCCACATCCGAAGACATCATTGCCGACCTGCGCCGCCTGGTTCCCACACGTGTGGACTTCAAGCACCAGTACGACACCCCCGCCGACGCTGCCGGGCACATCAAAGCAGCGCTGATCGGTCACAGCGTCCTGGTCGCCATCGCCGAAGGCGATCTGTTGATCGGCGGGTCACAAAGCATCCTGTTCTACGAATTCGACGGGCCGCGCGAACGCCGCGTTCAGGTCCAGGTCATTGAGGGATAAGGCCATGCACAGAGAATTCACCTTTTCGGACGAAGTCGCTGCCGCGATCATGGCCGGCTCGCCAGTAGTCGCCCTGGAATCCACCTTGATCACACACGGATTCCCCTTCCCGGCCAACATCGAGACTGCGCTGGCGATGGAAACCGCCATCCGCGAGGAAGGCGCGATTCCCGCCACCATCGGGGTGATCGCGGGCAAGATCATCGTAGGGTTGTCGCGTCAACAGATCGAATTCCTGGCAGAACAGGGCCAGGCGGGCGTGCGCAAATGCTCGCGGCGCGACCTGCCGATTGTGATGGGCCTGCATCAACACGGTGCGACCACCGTTGCCGGAACGATGATTGTGGCGCACATGGCGGGCATCAAGGTATTTGCCACCGGTGGGATCGGCGGTGTGCACCGCGGCCACTCGGACGATGTCTCCGCTGACCTGATCGAGCTGGGTCGCACGCCGATCACCGTCGTTTGCGCCGGGGCCAAGTCGATCCTGGACCTGCCGCTCACGCTCGAAGTGCTGGAAACCCAGGGCGTGCCGGTCTTGGGCTATGGCACCGATACCCTGCCCGCCTTCTACAGCCGGTCGAGCGGTCTGCCCATCGACCAGCGCGTAGATACGCCGCAGCAGGTCGCCGCCATCGCCGCTGCCCGCGATGCGCTGGGCCTGACTCACGGCATTCTGGTCACCGTGCCCGTGCCCGAAGCCGACGCCCTGCCTGTTGAGGAAGCCGAAGCCGCCATCGCCCAGGCGACGCGAGACGCCGACACCCAGGGCATCACCGGTAAGGCCGTCACGCCTTACGTGCTGGGCCGCGTCCTGGAACTGACGGGAGGACGGTCGCAGCACGCCAACATCGCCGCGCTGGTTAACAATGCCCGCACCGGCGCAAAGATCGCCCTGGCTATGGCTTGACAGGAGGGATGATCTATGACCCCACATTTCCTGGTGCTCCAGTTGCGTTTCGCGCGCAGTGAATTCGTGCGCTGCCTGGAAGGCGTTACGGCGGAGGATGCTGTGCGTCGGCTCGGCCCGATGAACTGTATTAGCTGGATCATTGGCCACATGGCCAACCAGGAACACCGCTTCTGGGTCCAATCGCAGGGACGCAGCGTGATCTCAGGCTTGAATGAGCAGGTGGGCTATGGCCGCCCGGCATCTACTCCGCCCCTTGACGAAATGTGGGCCGCGTGGCAGACCTGCACACAGGCCGCTGATGTCCTGCTGGATGCGCTCACCGAAGAGATGATGCTCACTCACCTCGTCATCGATGGTCAACAACGCCCGGAAAACCTGGGTACCATGCTGCTGCGCAACATTTATCACTACTGGTTCCACATCGGCGAGGCCCACGCCATCCGCCAGCAGTTGGGACATGGCGACCTGCCGCAGTTTGTGGGTGTGCTGGGTCCAGCCGCTTATCCCCCCGAAACGAGGACATGATGCTGCACAAAATCATCATCGACACCGATCCCGGCGTGGACGACGCGATGGCGATCTTTTTTGCGCTGTGCTCACCGGAGCTAGAGGTGATCGGACTGACGACCATTTTCGGGAACGTCCACACCGATCTGGCCACCACCAATGCGCTGCGACTGCTTGAGATCGCCGGGCGAACGGATATTCCAGTTGCGCGTGGGGCCGAACACCCGCTGGCCGGACCGTTTGGCGGCCCCGTTCCCTTTGTCCATGGCGAGGACGGCCAGGGCAACGCCTTTCTGCCACCGCCCACCACCACCGCCATCGAGCAGCCCGCCGCCACCTTCATCGTTGAGCAGATCATGGCCGCGCCGGGCGAGATCACGCTGGTGCCCATCGGCCCGCTGACCAACATCGCGCTGGCGCTGCGGCTGGAACCGCGCATCGCCCAGAATGTGCGCCAGGTCGTGCTGATGGGGGGAAATGCACTCTGTCCCGGCAATGCGACTCCCTGCGCCGAAGCCAACATCCACAACGACCCCGAAGCCGCAGACGTGGTGTTTGGCGCAGAATGGCCGGTGACGATGGTCGGGCTGGATGTGACGCACGCCACCAACATGACGCCAGAGCACCTCGCCCGCTACGCCCAGGCACAGAATCCCCTGGCACAGCATATCGCGCGCATTGTGCCTTTCTACCAGGGCTACTTCGAGCGTTCCCAGCCCGGCCTGCGCGGTATATACGTTCACGACTCATCGGCTATCGGCTGTGTGATCGACCCCACGCTGTTCACCATCGAGCGCTGGCCGATCCGCGTGGAAACGCAGGGCATCAGCCGGGGCAAAACCTGGCCCTTTATCGGGAGCGGTAATGATCCCGCGCCCGCCGCGTGGAAAAATCGCCCGCCGGTCAATGTCTGTGTGCGTGTCGATGCCGGGCGGCTGATCGCGCTGGAAACCGCCCGGTTGACAGGTGTAGAAGACTATTAGGTACTGGAGCATAGAAAGGGCCTATTTGCATGACTCGCAAAATGATTATTGACACCGACACCGCCTCCGATGATGCCGTCGCCATCATGATGGCGCTGCAAACGCCCGACATCGAGGTTGAAGCCATCACCATCGTGGCGGGCAATATGCCGGTCGCCCAGGGTAGCATCAATGCACGTTATACGGTCGAGCTGTGCGGTAAATCGGTGCCGGTCTATCACGGCGCAGATCAGCCGCTCATCCGCGAGGTATACCGCGCCTATTTCTTTCATGGGCCAGACGGTATGGGCGGCATGAACTATCAACCCAAAACGCCGCCCGCCGAAGGTCACGCGGTGGAGGTACTCATCGAAACCATCAAGGCGAATCCCGGCATCATGCTGGTCACGTTGGGACCGCTGACCAATGTGGCGCTGGCCGTCAGCCAGGCCCCGGAGATCGTGGCGAACGTCAGCCGGTGCGTGGTGATGGGCGGCGCGGCCAACGTGGTCGGCAATATCACCCCGGCGGCAGAGTATAACATCTGGTGCGATCCTGAGGCCGCGCGGATGGTCTTCCGGTCCGGTCTGCCCGTCGAGATGGTCGGCTGGGAATTGTGCCGGGGCGAGGCCAATCTCAGCGACGAAGAGATGCGGTACTGCAAGGAAGTCATCAACACGCCGCTCTCGCATTTCGCCATCGACTGCAACTATTCGGCGCTCGAAGCCAACCGGAACTGGTTGGGCGATCCCGGCCTGGGGCTGCCCGACCCGGTCGCCATGGCGATTGCCATCGACCCGACCATCTGCACCCGCAAGAGCAAGCATTACGTCGAGGTGGAGTGCGATGGCACGTTCACGCGCGGCATGACGGTCGTTGATCAGTGCGGCGTGACCCCCTACGACACCGCCAATGTCGCCATGTGGCAGCCGCTCGTGCAGAAGGGTGATCCGCACATCACTGTGTGTTGGGAGATCGACAACCGGCGCTGGAAGGAACTGCTCTACCAGACGATGCGAGGATAATGGGGGACCTGAGCTTGCCTTATGATTTTATAGGCGTGGGCGGGGTGGGCGTCGACCTCACGCTGAGCGTGGACAGCCTGCCGCTGGGTGATGCCAAAATCCCCGCCCAATTGATCGGTTACCTGCCGGGCGGCTTCATCGCCAACGCCACCTGTGCGGCGGCGCGGCTTGGGCTGCGTGCCGGGTTCGTCGGGTGGGTTGGGGATGATCCGCATGGTGCACTCTTGCGCCGCGACTTCGAGCGGTGGGGAGTCGATTACACGGGCCTGGACACGCTGCCGGACATGGCCACAGCGTTCACAGTGGTCATCACCGACGCACGTGGTGATCGCTGCATTCTGCTGCCCGACACGCCGATTTTCCGCCAGTCGCCCTCGCCCAGGCAAATCGAGCTTGCCGCCCAGGCCCGCCTGATCTACAGCTACCCCCGCGACCGCGCCTGGTGTGAGACTTTGATCCATGCGGCGCAGCGCGGCGGCAGTGGGCTGGCGCTCGATATCGAGTCGGTCAACGACATGCCGCCTGACGAACTGCGCCACGTCATCGAACAGGCGGCCCTGGTCTTCCTCTCCGCAGAAACCCTGACTCGTCTGGGCGAATCTTCGATTGAAGCGCTGGCCGGGCCGAATCGCTGGATAATGCTCACGGCAGGCTCGCATGGGGCATACGGTGCCGGTGGCGAGTGGGCTGTGCGGGTGTTCGTCCCGGCCCACCCGGTCGCGCATGTCGTCGATACTACCGGTGCGGGCGACGCCTTCCACGCCGCCGTGATCGCGGCCTATCTGGATGGGGCCGCGCTGCCCGATGCGCTGGCATTTGGTGCAGCAGCGGCAGCACTCAAGATCCAGCACCGGGGGGCGCGCGGCGGATTGCCCGCCCGCGCCGAAGTGAACAATCTGCTACACGGCAAAGATGGTCCGCAGTAGTGAGCACCGCATAGGGACAAAAAACGAGGTCGCCCGGCTGGACGACCTCGTTTTGGTTCAGAACCGGTTGGAACTTACGGGGTGAACGAGGCAAGCACTTCGTTGGCCGCGATCGTCAGGGCTTCCATCGCGGTCTCAACATCGCCACCACTGGCCAGTAGAGTCTCGAACGCCGGCTGAGCATACGAGTTGCGGACCACGTCGTAGCTGGCAACCTGCGGCTCAACCTTGGTCTCGCCCTGCAGCAGTTCCCACGCCTGGGCATACTGCGGGAAGTCGGCGAACAGCTCGGTCATACCTTCCTGTGCCGAGAAACGCACCGGGAAGTACTGGCTGACATTCGCCCAACCCGCCTGCTGTTCCGGTTCAGTCATCCAGCGCACGAACAGCCACGCCGCAAGCTGAGCTTCGGGCGTGGTGGCCGGGATGCTGACGCTCGCACCGTAGACATTGGTCACCGGCACATCCTTGTACGGCAGAGCGGTGAAGCCCCACTCAAACGGCTCGGTGAAGGCCGTCTCAATGCCCGAACGGACAAAGAACAGGCCCGAAGACGACCCCATATAGAAGAGTGCCTTGCCCGCCGTGAAGTTGTTCTGATCACCATACCGCTCGGCAATCAGCGTCGCGCAGCCTTCGTTGTACAGGTCCACCATGAACTGGATGTACTCGACCACTGCCGGGTCGTTATAGGTGAACTGGCCATCTTTGAAGATATCGCCGCCCAGCGCAAAAGCACCCGCCGCGATATTGGACGCATCGGTGCGGATGGTGTAACCAATCTGGTCGCCACCCTCATAGCCACTCCAGCCGTTCGCCGTGAAGGCGCAGGCCATTTCCCTGAACTCGGCCAGCGTGGTGGGCGGAGCCGAATAGCCCAGTTCCTTCAGAGCGCTCAGGTTATAATACAGACCTTCAATCGAGCGGTTGGGAGGGAAGCCGATACGGGCCGAACCATCCGGGGTATAGTCCTGGGTGAAGAAGCTCGGCACAAAGTCCGCAACTTCAGCTTCGTTGAGGCCCCAGGTCGGGTCCTTCACATAAACATCCATATCCTCGACCAGGCCGCCTGCCTGATAGTAGGCCGCCGAGTTGTTCTGGTAGGCCACGACAAGATTGGGCACATCACCGGTCGGGATGCCGGCAATCATCTTGTTGTAGATATCACCATAGCTGCCCTGGTTAGAAGCCTCTACCGTGATGCCCCAGGGATTGTTGGCATTGAAATCGGCAATAATCGCGTTCAAGAACTCTTCACGACCACCGGTGTGCTGGTGCCACCACACCACCGTCTGGCCCGATGGATCGACGCCTGCCAGGGGACCTTCGGCTGCGGGTTCGGTGGGAAGATCGAAGGTTTTCCTAAAGCCATCATCACCCTGGGCGTTGACCGCAGCCAGGGGTAGGGCCATCGCCAATACCACGATTAGCGTAGCCAAAAGACCCAATTTACGCATTGTGTAGATCCTCCTTAGAGATCTGATGAACAATGAGCGGGGATGACAGAGAACCCGGTCTCCGCCTTGCCGCGCTACACACTAACCACGCGAAGTGAAACATGCCCTAAGCGGAATTTAAGCGTTATTGCCAAAAAGAGAAACTCTAGTTAAACGAGCGGACGATACAGGCGAATCAAGCCCTCTGTGCTTGCCCCGTAAACCTCTTTAAGTGTATAGCGCTGGCGTGTTTTCGGCAACCTCTCGCGGCATTTCTTGCAGCATTCTATCACAAACAGGGCAGGTCACGGCTTCTTACAGCCGTGGCTGCCCTGTCTATGTGCGCCTGGGGCGAGTATCGGTGCTGCGCCCTCCGCAGGTTAGCTGGCCGGAACCAGAATCTGCTGATTGGGGACGATGGTATACGGGAAGACAATCCCGTTGATCTGCGCGAGCAAGCTCCAGGTCGTATTATACTGGCGGGCGATCTTCACCAGGTAATCGCCCTGTTGGACCGTGTACCGGATGTAACCTGGCGGCGTGGTGGTGCCCGTCGTGCCGGGGATGACCAGCACCTGCCCCACATAAATCCGGTAATTGGCAGGGATTGCGTTGGCAGCCATCAGCGCCTGGACGGTGACGCCATAGCGCAGTGCAATACCATAGACAGTATCGCCTGCAACAACCGTATAGGTCCGGCTGGTGGCAGGCGGCGTTACCGGCGGCGTGACCGGCACGCTGCCATCCGTCACCGGCAGCACCGTGAACGGCACATCGGCCCAGAACGCACTGGCAGGCCCCCATCCGACAAGAGCGCCGTTCTTGCTCACCTGGAGGAACTGGGTCGTCGAGTTGCGCCCCACCAGGCACACCACATCATCCTTGAGCAGGGTCGCCGAAATCGTCCCCGCATACACCGGCGCGGTGCGCAGAATGAGCGAGTCCACCATCACAATCCGGATGGGACACGCGGCAGTCCCCTGCGCCAAAGCAACCCTGGGAGCCACCCCCCACACCCCAGCCAGAACAATCATGATACCGACCAGCGCCAACACGTGACGACGATAGCGAATTGAGTGGATGCTGAAGCTCATGATATCCCCTTGCCTTTCACTGGATTGATCTCTTAGCTGAATTGCTAAGCCTATGTGTCATGATAGTCTCAGTTAGCCATTCGCACAAGCGCCCACCGAGAAGACGTAGACCGGGCGATGACCAATCATCACACTGGCGTAGATTTGAATAGTAGTTTATAATTGAACTACTATTGGATTTTCGCCACGCATTGCACTACAGCCGCGCTTGGCACGTCAGCTCTCATCCCCCAGCCCTTTCTCATAAGGGAGATGGGGAGCGAGCCTTTCAAAGTCCTTCGCCCTGAGGGGGGGACTTAGAGTGAGGGCGATCTGCGACTGTGGTAATTGGAGCCTTTTCATTTAACGGCGTATGAACAGTTTTATAAGTTATACCCCCTAATTTTTGGGAGGAACCCCGCCCTTAGGGGTGTGTATAGTGAAAAAAGCAGGCAGATCTTCAGCCTTGGCTGAGAAAATCGTATCACACAGGGAGGTTGTTATGATTCATCTGACGCATGTATCCAAGCGTTACGATATGGGCAAGGTTGTTGTCTCAGCCCTGGATGATGTGAACCTCGAAATAGGCAAGGGCGAATTTGTGGTCGTGCTGGGGCCATCGGGCAGCGGAAAGACCACCCTGCTGAACATCATCGGCGCACTGGACACTCCGACGGAAGGCGAAGTGATCATCAATGGCAGCGAGCGGGCACTGGGACGCGGGGTCGATCTGTTCAAGTTCCGCCGCGAAACGGTCAGCTTCATCTTCCAGACGTTCAACCTGTTCCCCAGTCTGACTGCACTTGAAAATGTCCAGTTCGTGCTGGATATGAGCAACACTCGAAATAGTGCAGAACGCGCCCGCGAAGTCCTGGCCAGTGTTGGATTGGGTGAGCGTGTCGGTCACTTCCCCCACGAGCTTTCCGGTGGAGAACAGCAGCGCGTCGCGATTGCACGCGCCCTGGCTACCGGCAATCCCATCCTGCTGGCCGACGAGCCGACTGGCGAACTGGACTTTCACACCGGCATTCAAATCCTGCAACTGCTCAAACAGCAGGCCGGGAATGGCAAAACCGTGCTGGTCGTGACACACAACCGCGAAATCTCGCGCATTGCCGACCGGGTAGTGGAACTGAGCAGCGGCAAAATTCTCCGGGATGGTCCGCCGCGCGATGGTCGTGCCGAAATCGCCGATCTTCAGTGGTAACAGGGGGCCGCGATGACAAACATGAAGTTGTGGCTGCGTTGGTCGTGGCGCGATCTCCGGTCGCGTTGGGTGCAGGTTCTCGCCATTGCAGTGATCATCGCCTTGGGGACGGCGGTCTTCGCCGGCATGGGCGGCCAGAAGACCTGGCGCATCAAGTCCTATGATGAGAGCTACGCGCGCCTGAATATGTTCGATCTGCGGGTCGAGCTGGCGAGCGGTGGATATGTGGACCAGAACGATCTGATCGAAACCCTGCGCGGGATCGATGGTGTGGCCGATGTAAACACGCGCCTGATCTCGCCTACCCTGGTTGATGCTTCGCACGAAGGCGACCTGATCCTGGTGCGTGGGCGATTGATCGGCATGGATGTCTCGGCGGAGAACCCAATCAACGGTGTGTACGTGGATTCCGAACACGGGCGTACCTTGACTGCCGCCGACTCCGGGCAGAACGTGGCTGTTGTGGAATACAAGTTCGCCAAGCATTACGGCCTGGAGCCGGGTCATCCCATTCGGGTGAGCGGCGATATCTCATTGGAGATGATCGGCGCAGGGCACTCGCCCGAATATTTCCTGGTTATGCCGGGCACCGGTGAATATTTCGCGGAAGCGAACTTCGCCGCGGTGTTCGTCCCGTTGGATACCGCCCAGCAGCTCACCGGACGTCAGGGGTTGGTCAATGACGCGCTGCTGAAACTCAAACAGGGGGCCGACCCTGCCGCCGTGACCGAAGCCATCAAAGCCAGGCTAGCCGAAGCGCTGCCCAACACCGGCGTCACAGTCACCACCAAAGCGGATGAGCCTGTCCACCAACTACTCTATGAAGACGCCAAAGGCGACCAGCAGACGTGGGACTCGCTTGCCACGCTGTTCCTGATCGGCGCGGCGCTAGGGGCGTTCAACCTGGCCGGGCGCATGGTCGAAGCACAGCGCCGCGAGATCGGGGTTGGCATGGCGTTGGGCGTCCCTCGCCGCTGGATCGCTTTCCGTCCCATGCTGGTCGGCTTGCAAATCGCCGTCCTGGGCACGGTGTTAGGAATTGTGATCGGCCTGGGCTTGAGTCAAGCCTTTGCTGGCATTCTCAAATCCATTGCCCCGCTGCCGTTCTACGATTTCGATTTCTACGCGCCGGGTTATATCCGCGCCATCCTGCTAGGCATCACCATTCCGTTTGCGGCGACCCTGCTGCCGGTATGGCGAGCAGTGCGCGTGCCGCCGGTAGATGCCATCCAGACCGGCTATATGGTCGCCAAAGGGGGCGGGCTGAGCTGGATCGCCAATCACCTGCCGCTGCCGGGGCGCAGCTTCACCCATATGCCGATCAAAAACGTATTGCGCTCACCCTGGCGGACCACGCTCACCGTGTTAGGCATCGCCATCGCCGTCCTGTTGATGGTCGTGGTGATGGGCACGCTCGACACGTATGTGCACGCGATGGATCAGGCCGACGAAGCCTTCCGGCATACTGGCCGCGACCGGGTGCTGGTCAATCTGAACTTCTTCTACCCGGTGTCCAACGGCGAGATCTCGGCCCTGCGGAGCCTGACGAAGCCCGACGGCTCACCGCTGTTCGCCCAAACAGAGACGGCACTGCAGCTGGGCGGCACACTGAAGCATAGCGGCACCGAAATCGAGACGTCGCTGGAACTGCACGACATGCAGAATGCCATCTGGACACCGCGCCTGGTGAAAGGGCAGCTGACCAATGGCCAGCCGGGGCTGATCATCTCGCAAAAGGCCGCCGAAGACCTGGGCGTTGACGTGGGTGATACCGTCCTCTTTGAGCATCCGCAGCGTACCGGCCTGATCACCTTCAAGTGGGTAGAAAGCGAACTGCCGGTGGTGGGCATCCACGATAACCCGCTCCGTCCCTTGAGTTATATGGACCTCAACGCCGCGGCGCTGATGGGCCTGGATAACGCCACCAACCGGCTGGTTTTGTCGCCTGCGCCGGGCGTCGGTGAGGACGATATCAAGCTCGCCATGTTGACCCAACAAGGAGTCTCATCCGTCGAGCCGATCTCGGATTTCAGCAAAGCCGTTGAAGGGATGCTCGAACTGATCACCGAGATGTTGTTCATCCTCTCCGGCGTCGTGCTGGTGCTGTCGTTCCTGATTGCGTTCAACACCACCAGCATCAGCGTGGATGAGCGTGTGCGCGAGATCGCTACCATGTTCGCCTTTGGGCTGCGCATCCGCACAGTAACGCGAATGCAGATGCTCGAAAACTTCATCATCGGCGCGATGGGGACGATCATCGGATTCATCGGCGGCTGGGCCGTGATCGAATACCTGTTCACTCATATAGACTCGCGGGAACTGGATGAATTGCGGTTTGTGATCAAGCTTGGGCCACAGACCGTGCTGTTGGCGATCCTGGTGGGCGTAGTCGTGGTTGCCCTTACCCCAGTCCTGAGCGTGCGCCGGATGCGCCGGATGAATATTTCCTCTACTCTGCGCGTGATGGAATAATCATCACCTCACCGGCGGACGCGGTCCAAAGAGAGGCCGCCTCCGCCGCGCAATTCACGCAATCACAAATCGATTCGAGAGGCATAGCAACGACAGGCTCACCAACCCACAGAGCGATACCCGATCTGAACC
>DAOUFU010000220.1:0-3941 GCA_034429275.1 Anaerolineae bacterium
CCCCCCACCCGCCCTCAGCGCTTCCGTCGGCGACGCCGCACCAGGGGCGCAAACAAGCGCCGCCCGGCCCGTACCAGGCTGCCCATCCAGCGCGCCAGCGGTTCGGGCGTGCGCGCTGGGATGATCGGCCAGGGATCGCGCCCATGCCGCACCAGCACCGCGTTCGCCGACGCGATGCCGGTGACGGTGCTCCGCTCCATCCACAGTGACGGGTGCGGATAGCCCACCCAGTCCCCACAGGCAAACACGCCCGGCCAGGGCGTCTCCACATGCAGCGAGCGGGCAGTCGGCACGCGGAACTCGGTCATGCTCAGCCCGTTGCGCCGGATCGCGCCGTAGGCGAAATGGCCGCGCAGCGCCGGAAACGCGCGCTGTACTTCGGTGGTCGCCGTCGCCAGCAGCATGGCGTCGGACTGCTCGAACACCTCCGGCGGCGAGTAAAAATGCGTCTCGATGCAGCAGCCGCCCGCCCGGCCCCATTCGGCGAACTCGTGGTGCAGCCGGTCCAGCCAGAAGAAATTATCGACCGCAAAATCACCGGTGAACATGCCGCCCGGCGCGCGGCTGGCGTAATCGGGCGGCTGGGTGTCGAACCACATGCGCGCGACCGCGCACTCAATCGAGCGTGGGAACTCGATCTGCGCGGCGAGGTCGGCACAGTCCGGGCTGCGGCTCAGAATGGCCTGGACCGACTGCGGCTCGGCAGCGAAGATCACCGACTCCGCCATCACCTCGCGCTCGCCGCCCAGCTTCGCATCATCGAAGGTCACCGCCCAGGCATCGCCTGCCCGCCGCAGACCGGTCACGCGCGCACCCAACAACACCTGGCCGTTGGCGTTGATGCGCTCGATCATGGGGCGGATCAGGCAGTCGTCCGAGTTGCCGGGCAGGTAGCTCAGCCGCCAGGTATCGCGCCGCAGCAGCGTATAGTAGCGGATGGCGGCGATGAACCCGGCCAGCGAGATCGACTCCGAGGGCGCGGCCAGCAGGCTGTGGCCCAATCCGCGAAAGGTCGCCCGCAGGTTGGGCGTCCAGAAGCGGAAGTAATCCTCAATCGTCAGGCCGGGCAGCTCGGTTTCCTCCATAATCGGGTCGAACCCGGCGCTGAGCAGAAAACTGGTGATCAGCCCCGGCAGCGAGAGAATGTCCCACAGCACCACAGTAGACCAGAAGCGCGGGCGCAGCAGCAGGTTCACGTAATGAAACGGCGCGGGAATCCACGCGCGGCGCACCATCGTACCCGCCTCCACATACGCCACGCGGCTACCCCAACGGTTGATCCATTCCTCGCCTTCAGATTCGCGCAGCGTGATACCCAGCATCCCTTCGAGCATCTGGCGCATGTTGTCATAGCCACCCCACAAGGCGTGCGCGCTGTGCTCGGACTTAAACGACCACGTCCGCCCGCCGTGTTCGAAGGTATCCATCGGCCCGCCGGAAAGGCAGCCGCCCGCCCATTCGGTCGCCCGTTCGAGCACCAGCGGCGGCACGTCACGCTCCGCCAGGTGCAGCCCGGCGGTCAGTCCGGCCAGCCCGCCGCCGATCACCACCGCCGGCCAGAGGTCGTCAGAAGAGGTCATGTGATCATTCCCCATAAGGTACCGGCTGCCGGCGGAGAAGGTCTTTCACCACCTTCCCCCGGCTCAGCCGCATGTCGAGTTGCGCCCGGTAGGCTTCGCGGAGCCTCAACCCCCACTCCGCCAGCGGACCGGCACTCACGGTCAGCGCGGGAGTCTCCAGCCGCGCGATCTGGTACCAGCGCAGCACGCCGAACAGCGCATGGGTGATCTGGTCCACCGCCCAGGTGGGCCGCCCGGCGTCGGCGCTGGCGTCGAGGATGCGCTTGTGGTTATAGACACTCACCCGGCGAAACGGCGGGAGCTGCATGGCCCGGCGCAGCACATCGCCCGCCTGGAACGCCAGCGAAAGCGTCCATCCCTCCAGCCCCAGCCAGTCCATCAGCGCGCGGACCAGCCGCGCCTCGTCGCAGGGATGCATGGCGTCCCACGTCAGCGCCGCCTGCCATGCCAGCGCCGCCTGCGCGGGTTCGCCCACGCTCAGCGAAGCGGCGCGCCCGCTCAGCGATGTGTGCCCCAACTGCTTGGGGAAGCCGTAGATCTCGCGGCCCAACAGGATCGGATCATACGTCGAGGGGTAAATATAGGGGACGGTCAGCCCCAGCCGCACACCAAACCGCACCGGGACAAACACCGTCGTCTCGGTATACCCAAATGCCGCGTCAGGGTCGGATTCCGGGTAGGCGCGCGGGAAATCGGCGAAGGCCAGCAGCACGGCATCGCGCCGCCGCCCCACGCGCCGGAAGAGTCGCAGCCCCTCCGGCAGCAGCCCACGCAGCGAGTCCAGGTTCCCCTCGCAAAAAGCGAACAGAATGGTCGCGTCCTCAAACAGGAACGGCCCCGGCGGAAGCTCCGCCCGCGCATTGAACACGCGCGGCGCGTCCAGCGCCCTCACCCGGTCCTGCGCCGCCATCAGCGACTCGGCCAGCCAGCGCCGCGCCGCATCGCGGAACGCCCCATCCGCCCACAGGCGTTCCACCGGCCAGCACAACACCGCGCACGCCGTCTCCGCCGCAGCCTTGACGCGATGAGGCAGCCCGCCCAGCGATGTCTCCGCATCGAGCAGGGTCGGCGCATCGAGCCGCAGCGCAGCCCCTGATGCGCCGGGGTCTTCCAGGCGGCACGCCCCCGCAGCCAGCACCATCAGCGCGTCTGCCGGGTCGCCGGGGTAGAACAGCACCTCGCCGGGCGCATAGGTCCGGCGCTCAGCGCGCGCGTTCAGGTCCAGGCGTAAAGCGGGGGTCAGCCGGTCGAAAATGGGCAGGTCGTCGAGCAGCACGAGGCATCATCCGGGCGCGAGAAAGTCAGCACGGCTCCACTATAAACGCGCGTGCCGCTTTCCGCCAGCCGCCGGGCGGACGCCATTTTCATCAACCGCCATTGAGTTACCTTATTGCAATTGAGTATTATCACCACTATTGGTTGGATTACGCTTTGAGTGATGGTTTAATAAAGGTAGAAGTGATCGTCGCAGTCTCAAGTCTAGCCCGCACGGGTGGGTGGTTTCTGGCCCATAACCCCACACAAGACCATCGAGCACATGACAATCCGCACAAGCGGAAAGTAGTAAGGAGGTAGGGCCATGTCTGAAGAAGTCCTGATGTTCTGGTTGATTCACCTGTTCCTGGGAATCATTGTCCCAGTGTTGATGCTCACCGGCTGCTGCCGGGAGAACGAGAAAGAAGCCGCTCCCGTTGTCCAGCCGTCACAACCCAGTGGCGAAGGCTGGGAAACGGGCAAAGTCCAATAGATTTATTGCCCCACTTACTATTTTTCCGCTCCAGGCATCCGGCAGCCGGGTTCCTACCCCACCCCTTGCGCGGATGCCTGGTCGTTTATGTGTGCTCAGGCGAATGAGTCCTGCACCACCTCGAACCGGCGCTTGCCGTCCTCCGTCTCGCGCAGAATGCCCGCCGGGACCAGGGGATCGTGCTGAAAGATGATCAGTGCGCCGGTTTCCAGCGCCCACTGCTGCCAGCGCCGCTTGGTCTCCAGCGTGATCAGCGGCTCGACGTCGTATGCCGTCATCCAGGCCAGCCGCTCGAAGTGAATGGCATAGGTGGCAAGATCGGCCACAAACAGCGCATACTGCCCGCCGCCCTCAAACAACACCGCCTGGTGACCCGGCGTGTGCCCCGGAGTCACCACCACGCTGACGCCCGGCACCAGCGCGCAGTCGCCATCCAGCAGGCGCATCTGGCCCCGTTCGACCAGGGGCTGGTAGTTGGCGGGGAAATAGGTGGCGCGCGTGCGCTCGTTGGGCTGCATGGCGTCGGCATATTCGCGGCGCTGCACGACATATTCGGCGTTGGGGAAGGTTGGCACGCTCGCGCCGGAGGCCTCCACCGTCATGTTGCCGGAACA
>DAOUFU010000221.1:0-9907 GCA_034429275.1 Anaerolineae bacterium
CGTTCAGCCGTTTGTCTACCAACTGGATATACTCCAGATCGTCGATCATCTTGCCTTCCTGTTCGTCTATCCTGTTCATCCCTTCCATTTTACCCCGCTTTCCCCCATCCATAGTTGTGGGTAACGCATAGATTATACCACGAGAGGGGAACGGGAGCGTATCATTGCCACCGATTTACATACATAATCAGAGGCTATCAGGGGCAAGAAAGAGGGTCCGGATCGATGCGCTGGAATGGTTCTGGCGGCGTGGAACGTGGTTGGCTCGCTATTCCGATTCACACACATGGCCTATACTAACGGCGTACCTGATTCTGCTGCGCCACACGGGATAGTGACCGATGCCCCATATCTTCATCTCCTACGCCTGGAGCGATGGTGGCGAACTGGCTCGCAAGCTGCACGCCAGCTTCAACGCCCACACAGGCTGGTCGGCCTGGATGGACAGCAAGCTCCACGCCGATACGGTCTTCAGCCACGAACTCCAGACGCAAATCGACCGCGCCGACATGGTGGTGGTGATCGTCTCCCCAGCGGTCAACCGGCGCGACCCGCCCAGTTTTGTCCAGCGCGAACTGGCCTACGCCACGCAGCACGGCGTGGACAAACCGGTGTTTGCTGCCCGTGCGGCAGATTGTCCCCTGCCGCTGATCATTGCCGGGTATACCTACCAGGATTTCCTTGATGCGGCTACCTACGACAGGGACTTCTTGGCCCTGATCGAGAAGATCGAGCGCAGCCCACGCCCAGTCTCGGTAGCGACACGCCGCGAACGCGAACTGGCCTATCTGCGCCAGGTGGCCCAGGATCATGGCTTCTGGGGTAAGGTCTACGTGGATACGGCGGCGGAAGCGCGCGTGCGCCCGGCTCCTGAGCCGGATCCAGCACCTACCCTCATGGTGGCTGATCCTGAAATCGCCGGTCATCTCAGCAATATTGTAATGAAAATCCACCCAGAGAAGCGCCACAGCCCAGACGATAGCGTTGTAGGCGAAACCGTCGAGAGCTTTGCGGCGCTCACCGATGCGCTGGCGCGCTTTGAACGGGTGGCGATCATCGGCGACCCCGGCAGCGGCAAAACGACCACGCTGCGACGCTTTGCCTATGACCTGGCGGACAAGGCCGCCCTGGATGAGGGCGCGCCGCTGCCGGTCTTCGTGCCCTTAGGCGGCTACACGGGCGGCGACCTGGGCGCATACATCGCGGCGCAGTTCGATGGGCTGCGGGTGGAGAATTACCTGCCGGATCGCCTCGTCGTGCTGCTGGACGGGTTGAACGAAACGGCGCACGAGAACGTGGCCCATGTGCAGGCGTGGCTGGATGCGCACCCCACCGTGCGCGTGCTGCTAACCTGCCGCAAGCTGGACTACATCGAGCGCAAACTGGATTTGCAGCGCGTGGATGTGCTACCGCTGGATGTGAAGCGCATCCGGCAGTTCATGGCAGCCTACAAGTTGAGCGAGCAGCAGTGCGACACCTTGTTTTGGGGGCTGGCCGGTTCTAAACTTAGGAATGCCTGGACCAATTGGCAGCGCGGTGGCGGCTCATTCGATGATTTCTGGTCCAGTCGCAACGCAACACGCGGCTTGTTGGGATTGGCACAAAACCCCTTCTTGCTCTTCATGACGATTGGCCTCTTCACGAACAGCGGCGAAGTGCCGCGCAATCGTGGCGAGTTGTTCACCAGCTTTGTGAAGGGGCTGTTTGAGCAGCGTGGCAAACCTGCCGCCGAGAAAGCCCGGATCACCTGGATTGACGAGCGAGACCAACATCACGCGCTGGCGGTGCTGGCCTATCAGATGCAGTCCGAGCGGCAGGGGACACGCGTGCCTTATGCCTGGGCGCGCGACATCGTAGCTAAAGCGGCTCCGAAAATGAACCCGGACAGCCTGCTCTATCTGGCAGCCAGCAGCGGCATCATCGAAAAGGGTAACGAGGTTCGTTTCATACACCAACTGCTGCAAGAGTTCTTTGCCGCCCACGGTTTGGACGCCCGGATGAAGGCGGGAGTATCCGCCACACGATTCTGGCCGCGCAAGAACTGGTGGCAGCCGCAGGGCTGGGAGGAAACGGCCATCCTGCTGGCTGGACTCTACAATGACGACTGCACGCCGGTGATTGAGTGGTTGCGCGATGCCAACCCCGAACTGGCAGGGCGCTGCGTGGCCGAGAGCGGCGCGTCTGCTTCCCCAGAGACATTGGAGCGGCTGCGTTCACTATGGACCAGGCGCATGGTACACAGCTACCCGCTGCCCTGGTGGCTGTCCAGGCTGCTTTTCTCCATGCTCAAGCCTACGCTAGAGGCGCGGGCGGCGGTAGGGCGCGGTCTGGCGCTCATTGGCGACCCGCGACCCGGCGTGCTGGCTCCGAATGGCGTGCCCGACATCGCTTGGTGTGAAGTGCCCGCCGGGAAGTTTAGAATGGGCGGCGATCCGGAGGCCTTCAACGCCTGGGATGGAGCAGAATTCGACCTACCGTACCCGTTCTGGATCGCGAAGTACCCGGTGACCTACGCGCAGTACGAACCATTCGTGGCGGCGGGCGGCTATACAGAGCGGCGTTATTGGACGGATGCCGGCTGGAGGGACAAGGGAGAACGCACAGAGCCATCTCTATGGAACGACGCGCAGTGGCACATCGCCAATCACCCGGTGGTGGGTGTGACGTGGTACGAAGCGTATGCGTACACGCAGTGGCTGGATGAGCAGCGACAGCGAGGAAAGCTGGTGCTGCCATCAGAGATACCTGCCGGGTACGTGATCCGGCTGGCGCGGGAGTGCGAGTGGGAGAAAGCCGCGCGCTACCCGGATGGGCGGTTGTGGCCGTGGGGCAATACCTGGGACCCCACCCGGTTGAACTGGGATGGAAGCGATATCGGGCGCACCAGCGCGGTGGGAATATTCCCGAACGGGGCGAACGAAGCGCACGGCGCGTGTGACCTGATCGGCAATGTCTGGGAGTGGTGTCTGACGCAGTGGGCGGCGTCCCAGTATCAATCGCCGGATGCGGAGCAGAATGACCCGAATGGCGGCGCGGGGCGGTGTTTGCGGGGCGGCTCCTGGGACAACCTCGACCGGCTCAACCTGCGCGCCGCCGCCCGCGGCTGGGACGATCCGAACGGCAGGGTCAGCCTCATCGGGGTTCGGGTTGTAGTGTCGGTCCCCATCTAACTCTGTTACTCTGATCTCTGATCCCTCTGATCTCTGACTCTTGAGCGGGGATGGACGGGCCAGGATCGAAGGCTTGCTCTTGGGTCTCGCGCGCAGCGCGATCGCTGCAAGTTTTCTGAGGGGGCATTTCGCACTTTGATCATGGGTCACTGCGTGGTGGGATCATGTGCCGCCGGAACATGCCGCGCCGCAGTCCGCCAGCTAGATCGGCGCGTTCGACATGGGCAATCCAGCCGCGCGCCCCGGCGGTAAGCTCATCGAAGGTGATCTCGCCATCTACATACGCTTCGAGCCGCATCTGCAAGCGCCGCGCATACTGCCGTACCTTGCGCCCCTTGACCCGACGGTAAGCCGGGTAGACGACGAAGCCCAGCCAGGGAATGCCCCGCTCACAGGGAACGACCTGTGCCGCTTCCTCGTGGATGGTCAGGCGAAGCGCGGATAGGCGCTCGATGATCGCGGTTTTCCAGGCCCACAACTCGTGCTTGCTGTCGCTGAACAGGGCGAAATCATCTACGTAGCGCAGGTAGGCAGGGCAGCGCAGCTCGCGCAGCACGAACCAGTCGAACGCGTTGAGATAGCAGTTGGCCCAGAACTGGCTGGTCAGGTTGCCGATGGGCAGGCCGCGCGGACGAAGCGCCGCCATCAGATCGTCGCCCGGAAACCACACCATATCGTATTCGTCTGTGAGCACATCCGCCCCACTGGCCAGAATCTGATCGCACAGCCAGAGCACATCGTCTTCGCGGATCACCTCAGCAAGTGCTGCGCGCATGATCGCATGGTCGATGCTGGGGAAGAACTGGCGCACGTCGCAGCGCAGCACGTAGCGGTAGCAGCGTGCGAAGTCCTGCAGCCGGTCCACTGCGGCATGGGTCCCTTTGCCGATGCGGTTGGCATAGGTATCGGAGATGAAGCGCCGGTCGAAGATCGGCTCGATGAGGTTGCACAGGGCGTGATGGACCACCCGATCCTGGAATGGGGCAGCACTGATCTTGCGCGGCTTGGGATCGCGGATCATGAACGAGGTGTATGCGCCAGGCGCGTAGGTCTTCGCGCGCAGTTCGTCGCGCAGAGCGATCAGGTGATCGGCCAGCGCAACTTCAAATGTGGCGGCGGCCTGTTTGCGACGCTTGCCTCGCGCGGCCAGGTGAGCGGCGTGCAGCAGGTTCGGCCAGGAACAGATATGCGTATACAATCCGCCGTCTCGAACCTGGAAAGGAGTGGTCATGTCTGATCCCGACATGGTGATCTTCACCCGGACCTACGATCTGATCACCTGGCTGCTGCCGCACTGCGAGCGTTTCCCTCGCGCACAGCGCTTTGTGGTCACGCAGCGACTGACCGACGCAGCACTCAATTTTCAGGAGCGGATCATTGAGGCCAACCACCAACCCTCCGGCGCTGAACGGTTGGCGCTTCTGCGGTCAGCGGACGCGGAATTGAGCAAGGTCCGGCTGTATTTGCGGATGGTGTTCCGGTGGCAGTGGCTCAGCGAGTCGCAGTACGAGTTCGTCTCCGAGCAGGTGGCCGAAATCGGCAAGCTGCTGGGTGGGTGGATGAAGCAGGCGCGCGGCTGATCACCCCTGGAGCATGGCTTGCACAGATTGTCCAATCGCAAAGAAGCCCGGCAGGGTGTCCTGCCACAGCGTGGGGACGTGCACCAGCAGCCTGGGCAGCAGCGGGGTGTGGTAATGGCCCGCGTGATCGGGCGCAACCGGGGTATAGATACCCGCGCCCTCCAGCCGGTTGAACTGCGCGCGCTGCCGGACGGGGTCAATAATCCAGTACTCGCGCACGCCAGCCTTTTCGTATTCCGCGAACTTGTCGCCATAGTCGCGCGCCACGCTCTCAGGGGACACCACTTCAATACAGATGTCCGCAGGACCCATCATGGCCGTGTTGGTCAGTTGACCAGGGTTGTCCTTGAGGACGATCTGTAGATCGGGTTCCCGGATGCGCCCCAGGGCGTCCAACCGCATCACGAACGGCTCGCCCAACACTTTGCCGATGGGGTTCAGCTCAAAATAGGCGGCCAGCACCATTCGCAGATAGCTGCACAGCGCATCGTGGGCCAGGGAGATCGGCGACATCCGGATGACGACTCCTTCCACCCACTCGTGATGGGTTTCGGCATACGCTGAGAGGTACTCTTCCGCAGATACTCCGGTAGCGACAATTTCATCTGCCGGAAGCACCACGGGCACAGTTACGGCTGCCATAGCTGGCCTCCTTATCTTGCGAGTCTGCTTCTATTGTAACAGAAACAGAGCGGGCATGACGGGAGCAAGTCCAGGTCATGCCCTTGAACTGTTTGCGCCCGGCTTCGCTTAGGCGAAGCGCGGACAGGACGCAACCGCGCCATTTTGCCGCCCGCAGTCTCGCCAAGACGAGAGTCGCAGGCGGGCCTGCCTCGGCAGCGCAACCGTGATCGCGCCGCATTTCCGGCAGGGTCGCGGGACCGGCAAAACGTGGACCGACACTACAACCCGAAACCCGATGTTGTTGTTCCTGTTGTTCGGATTGTTCCTGTTGCGGGCGGCGGCGCGCAGGTTGTTCTGGTTGTTGTTGTTCCAGGAGCCGCCCCGCAAACACCGCCCCGCCGGTTCCGGTTGGCCCTGCTGGCTGCCGAAGCGACCAGCACCCGATAGCATACGATCCTTTTGCAAAATGGGCCATTTTCCCACCGGCAGCGACTCGCCTCCGGCGAGATTCCGGGGGATGGCATCGGCCCTGGCCCGCCCATTCCCGCTCAAGAGTCAGAGATCAGAGGGATCAGAGATCAGAGTAACAGAGTTAGATGGGGACCGACACTACAACCCGAAACCCGATGTCGTAATCCCGTAGTTCGGATTGCTCCTGTTGCGGGCGGCGGCGCGCAGGTCGCTCAGGGCGTCGAGGCTGCCCCAGGAGCCGCCCCGCACACACCGCCCCGCGTTGCCATTCGGGTCATTCTTCTCCCCATCCGGTGAAGGATACCTCTCCGCCCACTGCGTCAAACACCATTCCCATACATTGCCGATCAGGTCACACGCTCCGTGCGCCGGGTTGGCCCCATGTGGAAAGATGCCCACCGCGCTCGTCCGCCCGATGCCGCTTCCATCCCAGTTCACGCGCCGCCCATCGTCCCACTCGTTTCCCCAGGGCCACCGCCGCCCATCCGGGTAGCGCGCGGCTTTCTCCCACTCACATTCCCGCGCCAGCCGGATCACGTACCCGGCAGGTATCTCTGATGGCAGCACCAGCTTTCCCCGCTGTCGCTGCTCATCCAGCCACTGCGTGTACGCATACGCTTCGTACCACGTCACACCCACCACCGGATGGTTGGCGATGTGCCACTGCGCGTCGTTCCATAGATATGGCTCTGTGCGTTCTCCCTTGTCGCTCCAGCCGGCATCCGTCCAATAACGCCGCTCTGTATAGCCACCCGCCGCCACGAATGGTTCGTACTGCGCGTAGGTCACCGGGTACTTCGCAATCCAGAACGGGTACGGTAGGTCGAATTCTGCCCCCTCCCAGGCACCCCAGGCCTCCGGGTCGCCGCCCATCCGGAACGGCCTGGCAGGCACTTCGCACCAGGCGAACTCCGGCACACCGTTCGGGGCTAACACGCCTGGACGTGGATCGCCCAACAAACCTAGTGTGCGACCACACTCTGCCCGTTCGACCGGTTCAAGGTGACCCTCGCTCACCAGTGCTGCTAATCGTTGACGAGCTTGCGCAAGCACCGTTTTGCCAATGGGATGAGTATGCAATGTTGACAGCCCAACTAACAGCAGCATTTCGCCAGCCAGCCAGACAGCCCGCCAATCTGGTTCCGTCACAGGTTCATCGGCCAGCAAGCACTGCGCCGCCATGATGGGAGCGTTACGGTCGAGCTTGTTGAACAGCATGTGGCCAGTCGCCAGCCGCAGTACTTCGCGCCAGTTGGCCCCGGCGCGTGCTTTCTCAGCAAACAGCTCCAGGTAGCGCATGTCGTCGGCGATATAGCACCCCGCCAGGAATTCCTGGAAGGTGCGATGCGGGAAGGCATACACCCGCCGGCGTCCATCGGCCCCACCCCGCCCAATCAGCAGCCCGGCACGCTCCTCAACATAGTGGCAGAACTGCTCCGCCTGACCAAAATCCCCCTGTAGATGATCTTCCGCCACCAGTTCCAACAGGTCAGCTTTGCGCAGGTCCGCTGCCCCGCTCTGGTGGCCCTGCGTTTCATGAGCATAGAAAGCGATATGCCAAAGTATGCGGTACAGGTCGGCCTCACTGGAAAGGCGCAGCACTTCGCGCAGATGACGCGCGTCCTCTGGCCGCCATTTGAGCATGAGCATTTCCACGCAGTCCTGGTAAAGCTTCGCTGTTTGTTCGGGCAAGTGACCCTGGTGGTTGTGCACGATCGCCATCACTGTCAACAGCATGGGGTTGGTCGCCATGTCGCGCAGACGCGGATCACCCGATGCCCGAGTCAGGTCTTTGATGCGGGCTTGCGCCAGGTCAGGCGAAATATTGCCCAACGCTTCTGCTGCGTGATACCATGCCTGGATGAAATGAGCGATCTTGTCCTCATCGAACGGGGCCAGTGTCACCGTTGCAGTCTCCGGTATCCGCCATTCGGGGTTAGCATAGCTCAAGATGCGACAGGTGATCAGCACCCGGCAGGGATAGGCAGTCATAAACTCAGTGACCGCATCGCGAACGACTTCGCGCTTCTCAGACGGCACTTCGTCCAGCCCATCCACCATCAGCAGCACGCCACCGCTGCGCAGAGCGGCCTGCAATGCTCCTATCTCTGCGCCGCACCCATGCTGCTCCAACACGCGCTGAAGATGTCCCAAAATGCTCTGGGCTGTGCCGTGTTCGTGATCCTCGCCCATATCCTGGGCAAAATCGCGCAGCGTCACCAGGACGGGCAAGAGGGGCTCATGTTCCCAGCCTTGTTCCTGCAGCCGATCCAACCAGTTGCTTTGCCGGTCCAGATGATGGCCAGCCAACCCCAAAATCAGGAACTGTATCAGGGTGGATTTGCCGCTGCCGGGGTCGCCAAGCAGTACGAGCCGGTCATAGTGGCTGACTGCTTCCATTGCGCCCAGTGGCGAAAGCGCTTCTTCGTGAGAATCCTCTTCGCGCACTTTCTCACCCAGTCTGCGTTCCAGTTTTTCCCACTCAATGTGCCCATCATCCGCGCGCGGTACGCTGGTGCGGGTATCCAGCGGCGTGTACACCTGGTCCACCGTGATTGGCCTGCCACGAAAGGTCAGGTCGCTGGTCCGGGCATCGAGCGTCCGCAAAAGCCCGCTCTGCATGGCATCGTGATGCAGGCGGCGCAGGTAAGGGGTCAACCCGCTAAGGTCTTGCTTCTGGGCATAGGGAGCCAGCGCCGCCAGGACCTGTTTTGCGAGGTCATCTGGTGTGGTGAACGTCCCACGTACCTTCTCACTCACCCTCGATTTGAAGGCGTCCAAATCGTCCTGGGCATCCAGTTCCATGAGGCTGCGTGGCCAGGGATGGTCATCACTCATGATGAAGCAGAAGCGTGGAATCTTCAGTTCACCCGCCCAGTCATACTCCATCTCGGTGATGCTCGGTGTGCCAGGACCACCGGGCCGCCAGCCATAGCGGTGAGCATAGATGCCCACGAACAACTCGGCTTCTCGCACTTTCTGGTGACAGAAATCCTCCGGGTCTTCATCGGCTGTGGGCCAGTGTTCCATACCGCTTGGAAACAAGCCGATGGAAAGCAGTGCATCAACTACCGCCTTACGGTGTTCGGGCAAGTCAATGCTCGTGCTGCTAATGAACACGTCCAGGTGTTGTTTGGGCATGGCTCATCTCCTGAACTGCGAGTCATATGGGAATAGTATATGTCAGATTCGGATCACGGGAGAAATGAGGGATGGCAGAACGGTTCTCGACCTGCGGCGATCAGGCGGCAACAAAAAAGCCCGTGAAGGGCTTCTGGTGGCTTGTAGGGAATATTCCGGTGTGGTCAGCGTGCGCCGTGCTCACGAGTCGGTCTTGCGCAGTTTGAGCTTGGTCTTTGCTTTGAGCAGGGCCATCAGATCATCAGCGCGTATGAAGTCGTACAGCTCCTGCTGCTCATCAAACGTCAACTGGCCTTCCCCGTTACGCTCGATTAACCCGTCCACCCGCGCCTGAAGATCGTCGGGCAGGTGGTAAGCGAGCAGTTCTTCTGGGGTTGGATCAGCCGCCAGGAAGTCGGTGATGACATCGAACACAGTACGTGTGGTAACCCCTGACATAGTCGTGCCTCCATGTTTGACCTCAGTCTATTTTGCCACCGTTTGCGAGCACCTTGAGCAAAGCGGCAGAAGCCCGAAACGGGCACACCCGCCAGGTCAGTCCGCCACACCAACCAGACCAGGCCGATCAGGACGATAGGGGCCAGGTACAACACAGTAAAAGTATCATTGATGGTCACCCGCTGCTGAAGGGGGTGCAGCGTGTCCACATCGGGCCGGAAACGCCTGCAAAAAGTGTCTATCCGCGCTTGCATGACCTGTTCTCCCCGCGAAACACTGTCAAACGACTGTAATTGTAGGGAAAGAAGGCCGATTTCACAACGAACCAGGGCGCAAACAGACCCCGTACTCTCAAAACAAGCCCTGCGCGGGCACATTCCCCCCTTGGAGCAACCGCGATTGAGATAGCGGCAGACGCCCGAGCAAGATAGGGTCGCTCGTATTCCAAAAAAGGCCAGTTCTATGGCGGTTGCTCAGGAAAAC
>DAOUFU010000222.1:0-5478 GCA_034429275.1 Anaerolineae bacterium
CTGATCCACCAGGGGCCGGTGAACCCGACCGCGATCGCCTGGCCAACGGCGACCGCCGGGTATATCGGCATCGGGCAAAGTGCGGAATATCATTCTGTGCCCATGTTGATCACGTCGCAGTCGTATTCGACGAGCGGCGATTCGCTGATGACGGACAGGGTGCGAATCACCTTCGAGCAGAACGGCGAGTCGTCGTCGTGCGTGAAGGAATATACCCAGCCGCTGGGCAGCCCGGTACAGCCGATCAAGACGGCAGATAAGACGATCGCGTTCACAGGCGAGACGGTGACGTATACCTTCAGGCTGCGCAATGTGACGGAGGCAGATGACGCACCGTATGACATCTACTTCGTGCGGAGCATCACCGACAGCCTGCTGTCGCCGCAGATCATCCTGTGCGACTTCGACAAAAACACGACCTTCTCGGAATTTGAGACGTCCGGGTATATCAATGCCGGTGATACCATTGTGTGCGAAACACGCACGCGAGATGTTTTGCCACAGGACCCCGAAGAACTAACTAACGTCATGCGGATCGAGTTCTCGGACCCCGGCGGGTTCGTGGACTACCTGTGGACGACGGACGAGGTGAAAATCCAGACGAGTACGCCGTTTGCGCTGACCAAGACGGCCAACGTGGAGGTGGTCGCGCCCGGCGATACGATTCTGTACGACTACACCATCGTCAACATCAGCCCGTATATCATCAGCAACATCGAGTTTGTGGATGACAAAGTTGGCAACCTGATCCCGCGGTACAACGGCGGGCAGCGGCTGACTCTGTCGCCAGGCGAAGTGTTCACTCTGCCGAACATCCCCTACCAGGTGCCGGCTGATTCGCCTGATCCGCTGACGAACATCGCGACGATCACGGGGTTGGCGAGCTACGGCGGGCAGAGCCGACAGATCAGCCAGACCATCACCGCAACGGTGGACCTGGTGGACTCGGACCTGGTGGTAACGAAGACGGCGCGCGAGGCAATCGCTCCGCCTTCCAGCCCGGACCAGGTGCTGCTGCCGGGAGTCTCGCCGGTGGGTGTGCTGCTGCCGGACGAACTGCCGGTGACCGGCGCTGACGGGATGCCGGAGGCGAATGTCGGGCAGAGCATTTACTACTGCTTCAAGGTGGAGAACCTGGGCGACGGCACCTCGTATGTGGGCAATATCACCATCGTGGACCCGGTGTTCCCCAACCTGCAAACCCTGTTCCAGAACGCGGTTGTGGCGAAATACCCGGCCAACGGGGTGAATAACCTGCTGTATGGCAACCAGTTTGTGGAGTTCTGCGCGTACCGGGGCGGACTGAATACCTCGATGGGCGACCCGGTCATCAACAAAGCGGTCGTGGAAGGGCTGGCCTCGAACGGCGTGCCGCTCTATAACGAGGACGAGCTGCGGATCGATCTGCAGGGGTCTGACCTGCTGGCGACGAAGACGGCTTCGCGCACGGTGGCCTTTGTGGGCGATACGATCACCTACCGGATCGTGGTGAGCAACCGCAACCAGACCTACGCGATTGACAATGTGGTGATCACCGATGCGTTTGGGGTGGGCACGCCGCAAGACCTGACGGCCCAGTGCGACTGGTCTACCGGCGGCTATCCTCGCGACCCGGTGACCGGTTACCCGGTGGGGCGACTGGCGCTCGGTGGATATGCGACCTGTACGTACACTTACGAGGTCCAGCCGAACGACCCGGCCACGCTGATCAACACCGTGGAAACCACCGGAACCCTGCAAGACGGCCTCAACACGCAGGTGGGAGACCGCACACAAAGCTCGGTAGCGATCACAGCCAGCCAGCTGCTGGTTCGCAAGACGGCGCTGAGCACCATCGCACAGCCGGGCGATACCGTGACGTACCAGGTGACGATCACCAACATCGGCCAGACGCCGGTGAAGAACCTGCTGGTGGTGGATCGGCACTATGGCGCGGTGGTGGAATATCCAAGTGGGACGGGCGGCCAGACCTACAAGCGGGACATCAACCCGTACGAAACGGTCTTCATGACGTTCCAGCTCACCATGCCGACGGCGGCAGAGCTGGCCACGCCAGAGATGGCGGACAGAGACCCGTACTTCAACGAGGTGTCGGTGTACGGGACGATCTTCGACAAGGACGGCAACCCGATCCAGAACACCGATCCTGAAGAGACGGACCCGTACCTGAACGGGCAGGTTGCGCAGTTCTCGATCAAAGCGACGGACACCGAGTCGGTTGACATCATGAACCCGAACCTGCGGGTGCTGAAGACGCCTTCGGTGCTGGCGGCGATGCCCGGAATGCCGGTGGAATACACGATCAACATCACGAACGTGGGCAAGGACCCGATCACGCACCTGTTCGTGGATGACCTCGAAGATGCTGCCGGGCCGATGGACCTGGATAACCTGTGCCCCGGTGTGGGATGTATCTTCACATATGCGCCTGGGCTGGTGGATGAGGATGGTGATCCGAACACGCCGCTGCCAAACAACCCGCGCGCCGGTGACCAGTATGACGAGCAGTTCCGCCTGAACCCGGCCAATGCTGCACTGATCGCGACGTATCCGGGCCTGCAGAATGGGCTGATGCCCAACGAGCGGCTAGTCGGTCGGATCACGGTGACGGTACCTGTTGGTTTCGAGGGCACGCAGTATCGGAACGTGGTTCAAGTTGACGGCATGGCGGGCGGTGTCACGGTGACGGACCGCGCGTCGGCCACGATCGACGTGCGCGAAGCCGGCATCCTGGTGACCAAGACGGCCAACACCTCGCTGGTTGCGGTGGGCGCGCCGGTCGGCTACACCGTGACGGTATCGAACGTCGGCGCGGTGTCGTTCGACCGCGTGATCTTCTCGGACAAGGGGATTGACCCGGCGAATCTGGATGGGGACAACAACCGCGATACGCTGATCGTGACTGCCGGGTTCCCGGCGACGGCGACCGGCGGCGCGGAGACACTGGACCCCAACGAGACCTATACGCTCAATTACACCTATACCATCCTGGCGACGGATGCAGACCCGTACATCAACCGGGTGACCGTGCGCGGCATCAATGACCAGACGGGCGAGCAAGCCGTCAACGTGGCGCAGGCGGTGGTTGACGTCCAGGACGCGGAAGTGGGCATCGAGAAGTATGCCTGTGTCGGCGACCTGACCGATTACCCCGGCGTGGGAAGCTGTGTCACCGCAGTCAACACGAGCGACGCCAACACGCCGGATGTGATCACGTACTTCATCCGCGTGCGCAACCTGGGTATGGTGACCATCGAGAACCTGGAGGTGCGGGATACGCTGTTCGCCACGCCGCTCAGCATCACCTGGCCGATGCCGAACAACGGCCTGGCCCCCGATGATGGAGTAGCCGGCAGCGGCAACGACGAGGTATGGTTCGTCTACCAGTACACGGTGGGGACGGGCGACCTCGACCCGCTGCGCAACATCGCGACGGTGAGGGGCACCACGCCCGCCCCGGCCAGCGTGCCGGTGCAGGACTCGGCGGCTGCGCAGATCCGGCTGGTCTCCGGCGACCTGCTGCTGACCAAGACGGCTTCGACTCAGTCGGCGGTGGTGGGCCAGAATGTCTACTACACGTTCACGGTGGAGAACCTGAGCACCACCGATACCATCTCGAACATCTCGATCTACGACCCGGCGGTGACGCAGTCTGGCTCGCCGGTGTGCACGCTCGCCAGCCCGCTCGCGCCCGGCGGCACCCAAAGCTGCGGGCCGGTACTGCGGGTGATCGCACAGAGCGACCCGCGCCCGTTCGTGAATATGGCGACGGCCAGAGGCACGCAGAACGGGCTGACGGTCACCGCAACGGCGACCCATACGCTGCAAATCGTGACTTCCGGTGTGTCGGTCACCAAGGTGGCCAGCACGCAGGTAGCGCAGGTGGGCGACGTGGTGACGTACCTCTATGAGGTGACGAACACCGGCACCTCGCCGATTGAAGCACTGTCGGTCATCGACAGCGACACGGCGGTGAACAGCGACCCGGCCTGGGTCTGGCCGACCGTGCTGCCCGCAGGCGAAACGCGCCGTGTCACCATTCAGCGCACGATCCGGGCTATCGATCCTGACCCGTATACCAACACGGTGCGGGTGACAGGCCGGATCAACAATGTGCCATTCTCTCAGACGGCGACCGAGTCGGTGTACATCGGGAACGCGAGCCTGGTGGTCGAGAATACGCCTTCAACGACCTACGCGACGCCAGGGCAAAACGTCACCTTCACGTACCGGCTGCGGAACCTGGGCACGGAAGCGCTGCTCATCACGAGCGCGACCGACAACCTGTGCACGCTGGCGGCCCCGAACGCGTTGATGGATCAGATCACGGATGATCCGAAGGTGTTGGCCGCCGGTGGAACGCTGGTGCTGACCTGCACGCAGGCCGCGCCGGCCTCCGGCACGATGATATCAATGCTGCGGGTGGACGCAGAGGGCCAGACTTCCGGCACGGCGGTAACCGACACGGCCTCGGCGCAGGTGGCGATCACCAGCGGCGGTGTGCTGCTGACCAAAGCCGCCGATCGGCTGGCGGCGCAGCCCGGCCAGGTGATCAACTACACCATCACGGTGACGAATGTCGGCAACGAACCGCTGCAGAACTTCGTCTTCACCGACCCGATGATCAGCAACCCGCTGCCCGCGCCGCCTGCATCGCTGGCGGTGGGCGCGAGCTTCACCATCCGGGGAACGTATACCGTCCAGCTGGTGGACCAGGCGGTGACCAACACCGCCAGCATCACTGCGACGGGCGCGACCACTGGAGCGTCATATTCGGACAGCGACACGGTGACGGTCGGTGTCATCAGCGACCCGAACGCGGCCCTGCTGCTCATCAAATCGACCACCGCAACGAGCGGTCAACCCAATCAAGATGTGACCTACACGCTGCGCGTGCAGAACATCAGCGCGAACACGGTGGGCGGACCTGGCGATGCCATCCTGCTGTACGATAACGGCACGCTGGTCGCGACGATCCCCTCGCTGGGGCCGGCGAACGTCTTCACCATCAACCACGTGGCGACCATCCCGGATAATATCACCACGCCGACGTATACCAACCCGGCGTGGGTGGTGATGGAAAGCGGTGGGGACCACATCGATGATGCGGCGGTGACGCTGCCGCTCACGCTGGTGACGATCACCAAGACGACGGCGGAACCGGACACCGGACCTGGCCGCGTCATCACCTACAACTACGCCGTGACGAACCTGAGCACGGCAGACCTGAACGGCGTCGCCCTGGTCGACTCGATGCAGAGCAGCACGGTGTTCACCGACTTCACGTGGGTGACGCCGCTGGGCACAATCCCCGGATCGGGCAGCGCGAGGGCGAGCGCGACGGTGACGGTGCCGGGCAGCATGTTGGCCCCCAGCCTGATCAACAACACGGTCGAGGCCCGGCTGATCGGGCGCGTCGTAGGGCGAGGTTCGGCGGATGTCCAGAACGTAGGCGCGCTGCCGCTGACCATGACCAAG
>DAOUFU010000223.1:0-32532 GCA_034429275.1 Anaerolineae bacterium
CTGGATGAGCGGGTGCGGGCGGTGGTGATCGAAAACTACCTGGGCGGCGGGAGCGATCCGCTCGAAGTATTGGGGCATGGGTGCGATTATGTGCCGCAGCTTTGGCGGTACGCCGAGATCGGTGACGTGGCGCGGCTGATTGTTCCCCGCCCGGCGCTGTACGCTTATCCGGCGGACCGGCCTGGGACCGAGGCGGCGCGCAAGTTCTTCAACCGGATGCGGCCCTCGTATGAAATGTTCCGCTGCCCGGACCGGACCTACCTGGTGGAACCGGGGGCGAGCCTGCGCTATTACCGCACGGTGGCGCGTGATTGGTTTGACCGGTGGCTGGTTGAGGAAGAGGATACCGGGGTGCTGTTGTGGGCACCCCGTGAAGAATAGGCAGCCTGAATGGAGAGAGTCAGATTTCGGTGATCTGGCGAGCAGGAAGAACAAAAACGGTTGCGGTGTGCTCGTCAGCGTTTTCGGGAGTGGGGCACTGGGTGCGGATGATGGAGTGCGCCTCATTGACACGGGCGGCATCCATACCGATCAGCAGGGTGGTATTGCCGCGCCGGAAGAACCCGCCGGTGCTACTGAATTCGGTCACGCGGAAGTTCGCTTCGAGCAGACAGTTGACGCGCTGCTTGCGGGCCTCGTCGCGGACGACAATGAGCATGAGCCTGGAGGGTGTTTCCTGAGGTGTTGTGGTCATTGGTTATCTCACGTTTGTTCAAAGTGTTCGACATCAAGCACAAAAACGGTTGCACCGCCGACTTCGACATCGACAAAAGCGCCCATCATGGCGGCGGACTCGACGATATTGGGACCTGCCGGGATCAAGCGGGTACGGCGCTCGCAGGTTTCGTGGAGGATAGACATCACCACCGGGATTTTTTCATCGTCTACGCCGCTGAGCAGGGTGGTATTGCCGACGCTGAAAAAACTGCCGGTGCTGGCGACGCGGGTAACCCGGAATCCAGCCGAATTCAGAGCTGTGATGGTGCGATCCGCGTCCTGATCCTGGACAATCGCGATAACAAGTTTCATGAGGTTCTCCACTTCGGTAGGCTGGCCTATCAAGGCAACCGGAACTCATGTACACTGAGAATAAACTGATTTGAGAGAGATGACCAAAAAACGCATCTGACTCTATTGTAGCGGTAACCTGCGTGCGGGGGGAGAGGGTCTTGGCGATGGATGGGAGCACCGGTGAGCAGAGACCGCTCATCATGTTTGTGGACGACAACCCGGCCCTGCTGGACAGCGTCGAGCAACTGCTGATTATGGAAGGGTTCGATGTACTGGTTGCATCGGATGGTCAGCAGGCGCTCGAAGTGCTGGCCGCCGCCGACCCGCTGCCCGAACTGATCATCAGCGATGTGATGATGCCGGTGATGGACGGATTCGCGCTGTTTGAGGAAGTGCGCCGTCGCCGCGAGTGGTACGACATCCAGTTTTTGTTCCTGACGGCGCGCGACCAGATCGCCGACCTGGAGCGCGCTTATAACCTGGGGGTGGACGATTTTTTGGTCAAGCCGTTTGATCATGAGCGGCTGGTGCTGATCGTTCGGGGGAAGATCAGGCGGCGGCGCGAGTGGAAGCTGCACCTGGATGAGCAGCAGCGGGCATTGAACCGGGCCAAGCAAGACCTGGCGATGCTGGTGGCGCATGAGCTGCGGACGCCGCTGGTCTCGATCTCGATGGTGTCGGATATTCTCTCGCGCGAGATCTCGCTGCTGGACCGCGACCAGGTGGCCATGATGCTGGATACCATGCAGGGCGGCAGCCAACGGCTGGTGAGGCTGGTTGAGCAGATGGTGCTCTACGTGCAGCTTGAATCGGGGGCTTTGCGCGATAGTCTGAGTTCACCGCTGCGCGAGAGTCGGATGTACGACCTGGTGATCGGCGCGGTGGAGCGAGCGCGGCAGTTTGCCTATCGGCGGCCCGACGTGCCGGTGCGTTTGGAAGAATACAGCGAGGACCTGGTCGTTTGTGTCGATGCGATAGCGATGCAGCACGCGCTGGCCGAAGTGCTGGCCAACGCGATGTTGTTTTCGGCAGCGGACAGCGAAGTCTTTGTGCGGCTGTGGGCCGCTGATGGCATGGCGTGGTTCTGTGTGGCCGACTGGGGGCGGGGAATTCCTGCCGATGAAGTGGGGCGCGTCTTCGAGCCGTTTTACCAGGTGGATCGCCGCCGCCAGGAACAGCAGGGGATCGGGATCGGGCTGACGCTGGCGCGCGAGGTGGTCCGCGCACATGGTGGGCTGATTGCGCTGGAGTCCAGCTTCGGTAATGGCACCGAAGTTCGAATCGGACTGCCGATGTGCCAGAGGAATGGGCAGTGAAGGGCAGGCAATGGTGACATTTGAGCGGCCCCAGGCCGCGCAAGGATCGCTGCGGGCGCGAATGCTGCGCGTGCTGGAAGCGGCGCTGATTGCGGCGGACCCGGTGGAAGCGATCCGGCGGGCGGTGCAGCGTGATGGTGACCTGCTGCGGGTGGACGGGCGCGTCTACGATTTGCGCGAGTTCCGACGGGTGCTGGTCATCGGTGGAGGGAAGGCGGGTGGGGCGATGGCGCAGGCCGTCGAGGACCTGCTGGGAGATCGCATCACGGCGGGGCGGGTTATCGTGAAAACCGATCACCTGGCTCCGACGCAGTTGATCCGGCTGACTGAGGCGGGGCACCCGGTACCCGATCAGGCCGGGGTGGATGCCACGCGCGCCATGGTCGAGCAGCTGCGCGATACCGTGTCGGATGACCTGGTGATATGCCTGATTTCCGGCGGCGGCTCGGCGCTGATGACTCTGCCTGTCGAAGGGGTGAGCCTGGACGACATCCGCGCGGTGACCGGGGCGCTGCTGGCATCGGGCGCGCCGATCCAGGCGATCAACGCGGTGCGAAAGCATCTTTCGCAGGTCAACGGGGGGCAGTTGGCGCGGCTGGCGGCTCCGGCAGCCGTGATCGCGCTGATTCTGTCTGACGTGGTGGGAAGCCCGCTCGACGTGATCGCGTCCGGGCCGACAGTGGCCGATCCGACCACGTTTGCCGACGCACAGGCGATCGTTGCCCGGTATGGCATCGCGGACGATCTCCCGGCGGCGGTCCGCGAGCACCTGGCGGCGGGGGCCGCCGGTCGGGTGCCGGATACGGTGAAAGCGGGTGACCCTGCATTGGCGCGCGTGCAGAACGTGATCGTGGCGGATAACGCGCGCGCGGTGGAAGCGGCCCAGGCCGAGGCCGAAGCGCTGGGCTTCCATACGCTGCTGCTTTCGACTTATGTGGAAGGGGAGGCGCGCGAAGTGGCGCGAGTTGTGGCCGCGCTGGCGAAAGAGATCGCCGTGGCGGACCGGCCCGTGCCTCGCCCGGCGTGTTTGTTGATGGGCGGCGAGACCACCGTGACGCTTCGACCCGGTCATGGACGAGGCGGGCGCAACCAGGAACTGGCGCTGGCCGCCGCTTTGGCCATCGACGGATGGGCAGGGGTCGAGATCGCCAGCCTGGCGACCGATGGCACGGATGGGCCGACCGATTCGGCGGGCGGGCTGGTGAACGGATCAACGGTGGCGCGCGGCTGGGCATTGGGCCGGAGCGCGCTGGCTGCGCTGGATGGCCAGGATGCTTACTCCTACCTTGAAGCCGTCGGCGACCTGATGGTGACGGGGCCGACTCGTACCAACGTGAACGACTTGATCGCGGTGATGGTCGATCGATAGTTAGAGCCGATAGCCGGAGCGCGGGACGCGGTACAGGAATGCCAGGAATGCGTCCCTACTGGATGAACAATCACCCAGTCTGAGTACCGATAGAGAGTATCAGAAAAATGAGCAGCACACGGAGGTAACCTTATGAATCGCAAAATCTGGATAGTGGCTGCGGCCCTGGCGCTCGCCCTGGTGGTGGGGGCATTGGGCAGCGGCGTCCTGGCTCAGGACAGCGGGCCGGGCGTGATCGTCTATTCCTCGGACCGATCGGGGAATTTCGAGGTTTACACGCTGGACCCGCAGACGGGACTGGTCACCCAACTGACCAACCATCCCGCCAGTGACATCGAACCGGCATGGTCACCGGACGGCGAATTCATCGCGTTTGTTTCGGATCGCGATGGAGACTACGAGCTGTTCGTGATGCGGGCCGACGGCAGTGATCTGCAGCAACTGACGGCCAACAACGGTGAAGACCGCCTGCCGCGCTGGCAGCCGGGCGGAGAGCACATCATTTACAGCTCGGACGTGGGCGGGAAGTGGGACCTGTACTCGATCTCGCCGGATGGCGCGCTTGTGCGGCAGGTGCCGAATGACATGTTCGATGAGCGCGGTCCCGGCTGGGGCGCGGGACAGGCCGGGCAGCTTCCGTTGGGCCAGGCGACTCCTGCAGTACCCCCGGCGACACCCACTCCCGCCGAACCGCAGGGCACCGTGACCGGCTTCAGCCTGAACGTGCGGGCGAATCCCGGCGCGGGTGCACAGATTGTGACTCAGATCGCGCAGGGCACGGTGGTGAACGTGATCGGGCGTTACGTAGATAATGCGTGGGTTCAGGTGCGCCTGCCGGATGGTCGGATTGGCTGGGTGTTCGCCGAACTGCTGACGTTCAACCGGGACCTGAGCGGCGTACCGGTGGTGAATGCGCCGTTTATCGCACCGCCGCCGACGGCTACGCCTGTGCTGGCGACGCCCACGCCCGTGATCGGACCGCCGATGGTTACCTTCACGGCGGACCGCACGTCGATCACGGCGGGGCAGTGCGTGGTGATCTCGTGGAACACCGACAACATCGACAGCGTATTCTATAATGGTGAAGGCGTCGTGGGCTGGGGATCGCGCACAGAATGCCCGGCGACCACTACGACCTATAACCTGCGGGTGGTGTATCGCGACAAGGTGACGGTGGATAACCGATACATCACGATCACCGTGACCCCGTAACCAACCGAAAGTGAAGTCTGTGGGGTGGGGGAAGGGATGGACCTTCCCCCACCTGGTGCGGCTGCGAAAGCAATCATGAGGGGGCAGGATGGGACACCAACGCCAACCGGAGCAAGAGCCGGAATACGATCCGGGCGAGTCTGAGCAGGCAACCGGGGCGGGCGATTCGCTGGTCGGGCAGACGCTTGAAGGTCGCTACAGGTTCGATGCCCTGTTGGGTGAAGGCACATTCGCGCGGGTTTACCGGGTGCACGATTCGGTCCGGCAGGTAGACCTGGCGGCGAAGGTTCTGCGCAGCGATATCGCCCAGGAACCCGCGTTTCTGGAGCGCTTCCGGCGCGAGGCCGGAGTGCTGGCCCGGCTGCAACACCCGCATATCGTGCGGTACTACGACATCATCGAGAGCGGGCGGCAGGTGTTCATCCTGACCGATTACATCGCGGGCGATACGCTTCAGTGGCGAATCCGCGAGCACGGCGGACCGATGACGCCGTTCGATTCGCTGCGCTTGCTGCGCCCAATGATGGCGGCGCTGCATTATGCGCACCAAGAGGGAGTCGTTCACCGCGATCTGAAACCGGCGAATATCCTGATCGATGCCAACCAGCATGTCTATGTGATGGATTTTGGGATCGCCAAAATCTTGACAGACACGAGCACGCTCACAGTCGATATGACGGTGGGCACGCCGCATTACATGTCGCCGGAGCAAATCCTGGCGGCAGAAGTCACCCCGGCCACCGATATTTATGCGCTGGGAGTGATCCTGTACCAGATGTATACCGGCCAGCTCCCCTTCACCGGCGAGAGCGAACAGGCTACCGGCGTGACAACCGCCGTGAGGATCGCGTATGAGCATCTGCACGTGGCACCCACACCGCCGACCCGACTCAACCGCCGGTTGAGCGTGGCGGTCGAGGACGTGATTCTCAAATGCCTGGAGAAAGACCCCGGACAGCGCTACCAGAGCGCTACAGAGCTGTATGAGGCACTGGCCGAGGCGATCGGGACGCCGTCGGTCGCCCTGGCCGACCTGGCGAGTATGGTCGGTGGGGCGGCTGCGCCGCGCGTGGCGAGCGCGCCAGAAGCGGAACGTGTACCCACTGCCGCCGGGGGACTCTCGCAGGTTGGCGCGCGGCTGGGCATTGGGCCAGAGGGCGAGGAAGACAGCTTCGCCGGGGATGCGGGGGAAATAGCCCCTGATGCTGACAAGCCCAAACGCAAACCAAAGCGCGAATCGCGGCAGGCCAAGAGCGAAAAAGAAGGCGAGAAAGAGGCCGAAAAGCAGAAAGAGCAGGACGAAAAAGAGCGCGAAAAAGGCCCGGAAAAAGCCCAGGTGTGGACCTTTGGCGGGACGGGCGATCGGCTGAGTCAGCTCACCTGGGGGCTGACGGTGATCTGGGCGGGCGTGGTGTTCTTGCTGGGACTGGATAACTGGGTGGGCTGGATGCTCAGCGGGTTTGGATCGCTGATGCTGCTGGAAGCGGCGGTGCGAATGGTGGTGCCAGAGTTTCGGGCTAACCCGGGGGCACGCCTGATTTTCGGCTCGATCCTGCTCTCAGTCGGGCTGGGAATGGCGCTGTCGATCGGGACATTCTGGCCGCTGGTGCTGATCGCGATTGGGATCAGCATCCTGATCAACCACCTGTTGAAGTGAGGCTGTTGGCGGGGAAGCTCAGCCTCCACGGAAATTGAGTTCGAGCAGGCGGCGCATCCAATAGCCGATGCGGGTGCCGGGCTGGTCGCGCCCGATGCAGAGAAAATAGGGCGGCTCGAAGGCGCGCACCAGGTCGAGGATTTTGTAGCGCGGTAGGACGGGCGTACTGATGATCAGGCTGCCGATCTCGCCGGGGCGCATCTCGTGCAGCATTTTGATCCCCTCGCGCGTTTCCACCTCGAAAAAATACAGGTCATAGTTGGGCACCCAGTGCGGTGTGTCGTCGCGCTGCTGGCCGAACATGCCTTCAGTCGCGCCGTAGATTTCCATCAGCCCGGCCTTGCGACCGTACATGGCGTGCAGGCGCGGGCGGTAGGTGCTGTTGATGCCGGGCGCGCTGCCCAGCGTCATCACGCCGAAATTCCAGACGTCCTTCGGATAGACCTTGTGCTCGCGGCGGAGCCATTTGGCGAACTTGATCATGACCTGGACCGCGCCGCCGAGAATGGTGATATTGGCGTCTTTGGCAGATTCATAGGCGAGGCGGAAGCGGGCTTCCCATGCCTCGGTGCCGGTGTCGCCGCCCAGGTCGTCGATGGCCTGCTGGGATGGGATCGACGGCACGGGAGTGCGCGCGGCCACGTGCTTGACGTAAATGCCGGTGGCATAACCGTACTCGATGGTGCGCCCGTTGACATTCAGGCTTCCGACGACGCTGGGGAAGCTGAGGTTGAGGTTTGCGCCCTGGAGAATCTCAAAGCGCTGGCTGTTGAGCACATACTGGATCACGGCGCGGGCGGCGTTGTGGCGCTGATCGAGATCGCGCGGGGTCATGGGGATGTATTTGCTGGCCCCGGTCGAGCCGCGAGTCATGGCCCAGCCGAGCGGCTCTTGCTCCAGGAACAGGTTCGTTTCGCCGCCCATCACGCGGCGGAGCAGCGGCTCGTAGTCGGCATAGGTCTGGACGGGGAAAGCCGCGCGGTAATCGGCGAGCGAGCCAACCGACTCGGCGTGGTGCTGGCGGCCATATTCGGTTTTGGCGTAGACCTTGAGCAACTGCCGGAGGACGCGTTCCTGAGCGGCGGCGGGATCGGCCAGGGCATCGTGCCAGGGTTGGATGAAGGCCGGGAGAAAAGCGGCGATGGGGTTGGGTTCGGTGGTCAACAGGCGCTCCTGAAAAACAAACAGCCGTTAGCAGTGGGCTAAAGGCTCGCCGATCACACAACAGGTTGGGATTGCCCGGATCCTAGCGCGGGCGACCGCCGCGCGGATCATTGGGCGGGGGCGGCCCCTGGGTCAGGCGGCGATACATGTGCAGGTCCTGCTTGGCAAGCAGATCATCGCCGGGAGCGCCGCGCTGCAGATAGGTGAGGTGGCGGTTGTAGTACGCCTCCGCGTAGTTCGGGTCGAGCAGCAGGACGTGGGTCAGATCGGCGCGGGCTTCTTCGAAGCTGCCTTTGCGGTTATAGACAATCCCCCGGTTGAGGTAGGCGCTGGCGTCTTGGGGGTTGATCTGAATGGCCTGGTCGTAATCGGCCAGGGCAGCATCGTACTGGCCCAACTGGTAATGGGCGTTGCCCCGGTTGAAGAACGCCGAACCGAAGCTGCGGTTGAGCTGGATGGCGCGGTTGTAATCTTTGATGGCTTCTTCAAGACGATGCAGGGCGTGATAAGTGACGGCCCGGTTGTGATAGGCGGTGGGACTGTTGGGCAGCAGGCGGATGGCCTCGTTGTAGTCTTCGAGGGCGGGGTGCGGGGGGGTGAGGGCAGAGTGGGTGTCGGCGCGGGCGAGCACGGCCAGGCCATCGGCGCGGTTGAGGCGCACGGCGTGGTTGAGGTCATCGAGCGCGGCCTGGTGATTGCCCAGGGCGCTGTGGATGATGCCGCGCCCGCGATAAGCCTCGGAAAGCTCCGGGTTAAGCTGGATGGCCTGGTTGTAATCGGAAAGGGCATCCTGGTCATGATGGAGGACATCGTGAATCTTGGCACGCAGCAGGAAGAACTGGGCCTGTGATGGCTCGATCAGGATGGCCCGGTTGAGGTCCTGCAAGGCTTCGGCATATTGGCCGTTGTTGAAGTAGATCAGGCCGCGCATGTGATAGGCCTGGGGCAGGTTGGAGTTGCGCTCCAGCGCGGCGGTATAGTCTTCGAGGGCGTGCTGCGGCTCACCGAGGAAATCGTAGGTGAGGCCGCGATGATAATAGGCGAGGGCGTGATCGGGCGCGTGACGCAGGCAGTCCGAAAAGGCGGCCAGCGCGATGGCGTGCTCGCCCCGTGTGTGACGCAGCAGGCCGTAATAGAAATGGGCTTCGGCCAGGGAATTGTCGAGACGGACGGCCTGGATGAAGTCTTTGATCGCGTTGTCGCTGTCGTTGAGATAGTAGTAGGCGAGGCCGCGGTGGAAATAGGCCTGGGCATAGTTGGGATCGCAGACCAGCGCGCTGCTGAAAGCTTTGAGCGCGTTGGTGTACTGATATGCGTGAAGGGCGGCGTTGCCCTGCTCGAAGGCGCGGCGGGCGGCATTGGGATCGCGCCGGACGCTGTTGAGCGCGGCCTGGAGCTGGTTGAGGGCGTTGTGATAGTCGCCGGAGAAGTCGATGAGGGTAAAGCGCTGGAGATCGTAGTGAAGAGGGGTGCGATCCAGCGTGATCACCACAATGGGCTTGCCGCGCGAGGCAAAATAGGCCCATTCACTCTCGACTTCGGGGGAACCGGCGGCGTGCTGCGACCAGATGAGCAGCATGTGCGAACAGGTATTGAGCGCATGGCTGGTTGCCTGGTGCCAGTTGTCTTCAGCCTGGATGCTGCGCTCATCCATCCAGACAGCGACCTGGGCCGCCTGCAGGTCATCAAAGAGGCGATTGGCCGCAGCGCTGTCGTTGGGATGGTAATTGACGAAAACGCTTGCCGTTGAAGAGGTGGTGGGTATAAGGCTCATTATGACCTGCTATCTCAAGAGCGAACGGCCAAATCGATTCATCAACAACAGTTTAACATATAGCTCATTTACAGGAACAAATCCAACAGCTTGGGCACAAAGTCCGGCACTTTTTCCAGGCTGAAGCCGATCAGGATATTGGCGAAAAACAGCAGCAGCAGCGTCCAGCGAGAGCCGTAGAAAGTGACGTAGATTTGATCGGGATTTTCCTGGTTGACGTGGAACCCCCAGGGATGCTGTTCTTGCTCTTCGCGGTACTGCTCATAGCGCGCTGCGAACCCTGCAGGGAATGCATCTTCGGGGGGCAGTGGGCCGGGACGAGGCGCAGCAGGGCGCGAGACCCTGGCGCGCGAAATCACCGGCTTAGACGGTGCTGGCGGCGGCGACTCTGGCTCAAGATCGATGATGTTTCCCTTGCCGGGATGGGCCACGAACACCTGGCGATGGGGCATGGGCGGCGAATCTGGGTGTTCAGGTTTTCCTGAGGGTAATTGTCGTTGGAACATGGCCGTCTGACTCCTCGAACAGCAAAAAACACGACTAGAGTGAAAGAGCAAGGATAGACAGGACGACGATTAATCCCATCAAGGAAAGAGTAAGCCGCCGCGCGACAGCGGAAGGGCGCGACGGCGCGGCGACCGGCGACCAGGTGCTGACGCTGACATTGCCTGCGGCATCGACCGAGATGCGTTGAGGGCGACCCTGGTGAGCAGCGCACGGCAGCAGGGTCGCAACGGTCAGGCCGGAATCTTTGAGATAGATGGTACGAGCCAGGTAGAGCGAATCAAACCCACGCGCGATGATCTGAACCAGTTCACGCTGCTCGGCGGGCGAGAGCGGTGCACGTGGGGAAGGGCGAGGCACAGGGGCGGCTGCGGCATGAGCCTGTGCATGGTGAAGGGAATCTTGCACACTGTGCATCGACCTCTGGGCACTGCGCATGGTGCGATCAGTGAGCAGGCGATGCCGGGCAAGGGCCGCACTTCCACGGGATGCAGCGGGATCGAACTGGCGTGACGTCAGCATTGATCTTCCCCCCAATACGTGGGCAGGCCACAATGGCGTCTACATCAACTATGGGTTTGTTGATCCAGCTTGAATGTCCTGAGAAGTTGATAGGAAGGGTGATGCCGGAATGTGCCCACCACCAACGCTCCCCGCATAGCCCGGCGGGCGTGTCTCCCGGCCACAGGAGGAAAAGCTCACGCCGCCAGAGATGGGCCATCACTTGCCAGGACGGTTCTCCCCAAACCCCCAACAACACTTGCTGCCTGTCAAAGCGTCATAAAAACAAACTAAATTTTAATCAAATCCTAATGAGGACTTATCTTAATGATGCCCCATAAGTACCAGAGTTGTCAAGCAGTCTTTACGAGAAATATACGAAGGCTACAGGTTTGCTTTATGAATCATGCAGATCAACTCATGATTATTTATGATAATCAGACGTTAAGTGTTACTGCTTAGAACGGGTGTTCGGTGGTGGCTATTGTTTGAGAGTATAATGGGGCTGTTCGCGGCGCTGCTGGTTTTTGGCAAAACCAGGCATCTCACCAACAAAGCGAGGGATGAGTGCATCTGCTACTGATTCGGCACGGACAAAGTTTTGTCAACCTGGATGACTGGGACCAGGGATTCATCGATGTGGGATTGACTGCGCTGGGGCATAAGCAGGCGGAAAACCTGGCGCGGTGGATGGCGGTCCAGGTGCGTATGGATGTGCTGTATACGAGCACGATGGCGCGCACGCTGGAGACGGCAGCATACCTGGAACGGGCGACGGGGCTGGTCGCCCAACGGGATGACCGGCTGCGCGAGTTCGGCAACTGCTACCGGGATGGCACGGCGATTCCGGCGGAAGAGATGCCGATCTATTACGCGGAGTTCTGGGGCACGGAACGCCCGTATACGCCGATCAGCAGCCGGGGCGAGAGCTGGACGTTGTTCCGGGCGCGGGTTGGGTCGTTCATGGACGATGTAATCGCGCGGCACGCCAACGGAGAACCGGAATACACGGTGGTGGTGGTGTGTCACGGTGGGGTGATCGACGCGGTGTTCGACACCATTTTCAATGTTGGGCTGCACCGGCGGGTCGAAATTCTCTCGCATAATACGGGCATCGTGCACTGGGAATATCAACGCACGGAGCCAGGACGCGAACCCTGGCGGCTGCACGCGCATGGGTTGGTCGAGCACCTGTATGACGAGAACGGGGCCTGGTTGGGGTCGAAGCCGATGCTGCGCGACGCCAGCCGGAAATCGGTGGCCGTCAAGGATCCATTGACACAAGACGACACGCACGACTAGTGTACCATCATCTCGCGGGAGAAGTTGATTTGATCGGTACGAGAGAAAAGGAGCGCACAATGAGCAGGAGGTTGCTTGTGGAGGGCGTACTGAAAAAGGGATGGATCGGGCTGGTGGTGCTGGTGCTGATGGGTGGGCTTCTGCCGGGCGCGGCAATGACAGCACAGGCGGCGGGCGGTGTGTTCGATGCGCGCCGCCCGGACGAAGTGGCGCTGTACCTGAGCGACATCGCGGTTGCGCGGGACACGGTGGTGCTGCCGGTGGGCCAGGAGGCCAGCATCTTGCTGCCGCCGGGGACGTATCTCAACACGCTGATCCTGAAGGAAGACGGGAGGCGGGTGCCGCAGTACCGCGTGACGCCAGTGGCGCAGGCAGCGATGAGTACCACGCTGTACAGTTCGACGGGACAGCAGGCGTATGTATTGACCTGGGAGCCTGTCACCACGACAGGCGAAACGCGCACGGTTTCGCTGGAGTATCTGCTGCCGGGTGCAATGTGGACGCCGAGCTATGACATGACCATTCTGGATGACACGCCGGACGCCGCGGTTGTGGACCTGGCTTTCTTCGCCGAGATCACCAACCGATCGCTGACGCTCGACCAGACGACGGTGTACCTGGTGGCGGGGCGTGTCGCGCTGGATCAGCAGATCGATCAGGTGCCCCAGGTGACGATGAACCAATACATGGTGGGGTATTCCAATGAGACGGTGTCGCTGCCCGGTCCGGCGGTTGGTGCGGAGAACCTGCAGCATGTCTACCCGATGGGCAAAGTCAGCGCTGCGCCGGGCGATACGATCTACGCCCAGATCGCCAGCGGCGAGTTTGGGGCGCGTCGGCTGGTGATGTGGTACGCGACCACCAAGCAAGAGACCGATGTGATCTACAAGGTGCGCAATACGGCGGAGGTTCCGCTGGCGGAAGGGATTGTCCGCGCGTACCAAAACAACCTGTTCCTCGGCAGCGATTATATCGAGACGACGCCGGTGGGCAGTGAGGGCAGCATCACGGTGGGCAGCCTGCCCGATGTGCGCGTACATCGCACCGCTACGCACGAGTACGTGACCGCGCTGGATGACTATTACCAGCACGAGGTGACGCTCGAAATCCAGAACTTTGGCGAAGAGGCACTCGACCTGGTGGTATTCGACAGCTGGCAAGAGCGAGCATGGGACTTCGAGTTCTCGCTGAAGGCGGAGCGCCAGCCGGATAACCTGCTGCGCTGGGAGGTCAATATCCCGGCGGGGGAGAGCGTGACCATCACGTACCAATACCGGACAGACGCCTGATTGGTGCGGCGTCCGACGCACAGACCGTGCACAGATGCTATGACGAGCTGGACCGGCGGCGAGGCGTCAGGCCCGCTTTGAGCCAGTCCAGCGCGTCATCCCATTGGCGGCGGCGGCGATGTTCGGCGGGAACGCGATCTTGCAAGATGCTCAGCAGGGTGAAGGTCGGCAGGTGGCCCCACTGGGAAGCCAGCGGAATCGCCTGGTTGAGCAGTTTGTAGGCGCGCAGAGTCTCGCCGGTGTTGGCCCAGGTGCTGGCGACGCTGGCGTAGGTATCGAGCAGGGCGGGCGCGTCGTCTTCGAGGTCGGCGGGGGAGATATCGAAGGCTGAACGGGCAGCGATGACGCTGTTTTCGTACTGCTCCAACTGAGCAAAGGTGATCGCCAGGGCCAGGAATGCGTGTTGGCGCTGGTAGACGGTGTGGGTTTTGTGCCAATCGCGCGACGAGAGGCTGGGGAAATAGGCATACGTGGCCTGTTCGAGCAGGCGAAGCGCCTCGGCGTGCCGGTTGAGTTCCAGCAGCAGGCTGCCAAGGCCGACATAGGCCGGGCCGTAGCTGTGATCGAGGGCGAGCGCGGCTTCGAATGCGGCAATCGCCTCGGTTTCGCGGCCCGACTGAAGAGCCAGGACCTGTCCCAGGTTGTGGCAGGTGGCCGGGGTCGGAGCCTGATCGGCGGCCTGCCGGAACGCATTGGCATAGACCTCAAATTCCTGAGGGCTGCCCAGGGCGTTCACCATGCTGTCGTAGAGGACGGCATAGGCCAGGTCAGCATCGGCCTGGATGGCCTGGACAAGCGCGGCATCGGCATCGGCGTCGTTTTCGTCGATGTCGCGGTAAATATCTGCCAGGGCGAGCTGGGCAAATGGCAGAGCAGGCTTGAGCGCGACGGCGTGTTCCAGAATGGCGCGGCCCTGTTCGGCACGGCCCAGGGCGACGAGCGTCTCGCCATATTCGGCGGCGACTTCTGGCAGGCCGGAGAAGGACTGCCACAGTGCGGTGATCTCGGCCAGGGCGCGTTCGGGCTGGTGTTCGGCATCGCGCAGGGTGCGGATGGCATAGAGGCGTTCGGCCAGTTCCGGCGAAAGGGTGGGCCGTTCGTCGGTATCGAGCGGGTGGCGCTTTTGCGACAGGGTAGTGTGCTTGCTACGCGCGATGGCATTCTTGAGGTCGTTCAAAAATGCGCGCGCCGTCTGCGGGCGGTCGTCGGGATTTTTGCTCAACGCGCGGCGAAGAGTCTCATCAACCTGGGCGGGAATGCTGGGATGGCGCGGTTGCAGCGAGCGCGGAGGCAGCGTGGCGATGGCGTGCTGAATCGCCTCGTCGGTGGCGTGCTCGATGTCGAAATCCAGGTAATAACTGCCGGTGATGGCCTCAAAGAGCACAACAGCGAGCGAGTAGATATCGGAGCCGCCGGTGATTTCGCCGCCAAGGGCTTGTTCGGGCGACATGTAGATCAGTGTGCCGGGCTGGGGACCGACGGCACGATTGGGTTCGCGGCTGGAGGGCGTGATGTGAGCCAGGCCAAAATCGGCCAGCTTGAACTGTCCTTCTTCGCCGATCAGGATATTTTCGGGCTTGATGTCGCGGTGGATGATGTTGCGGGCGTGCAGGGTTTCGAGCGCGCGACAGACATTCGACGCGACTTTGAGCAGCATATCGCGGTTGAGCGTGCCCTCGGTTTGCACCAGGCTGTGAAGATCGCCGCCGGGCAGATATTCCATCACCAGCAGCAGGTTCTCGCCCTCTTCGCGCAGGGCATAGGTGGCGACGATATTGGGGTGGTTGAGGCTGGCGGCGAGCCGTGCCTCGCGGATGAACCATTCGCGCGTGCCCGCAGCGGAGAATGCCTCCGGCGCGAACTGCTTGATGGCCACATGGCGCAAGAGGTTCATATCCTCGGCCATGTAAACGACGCTGAAGCCCCCATTGCCGATGATGCGTAGGATGCGGTATTCGCCGAGGGTGTCGCCGGGTTGAAGCTGCATCGTCAGATGTCCTGCGCGCCGAATGGTGTTGGGTGGGGCGCACAACATGATGGAACGCACACCAGATACACTCAAGTATACTCAAGATCGTCCACAAACGGTTAATTTTTCGTGAATTGTTCGACGATTTTTTGCGGCTGCGCTGCAAACAGACATGCGTCCCGGCAGTTCGCCGGGACGCATGGGTGATGCAACGTGGCAATGACTCGGATGGCGCTACTTGAGCACGCCCGCCAGGGTGGAGCAGGCCGGGCACGAGCCATCGGGCCGGATGATGGCATAGCCTGCCATCGGGTCGGTGGGGGTCCAGGTGGTGAAGTCCACGTTGAAGATGATCATCAGGCGGACCTTGCCGCTGGACGCCGCGACGACTGCCGCTTCGGCGAGCCAGGTGGCCTGCTCGGAGACGCTGGTATTGCCGCCCCAGGCGAAGTTGCCAGGCAGGGCACCGTAACCATCGGGCGAGAGATAGCCCAACTCAGTGAAGCACGCCTGCTTGCCACCAAAGGGACCAATCGCGCGGTTGAGCATCGTGCCGAAGTAGCGGGTGGGGTAATTGTCGCGCGGGTCGCCGGTGGCCTGACGCGGGCTAACGATGCCTTCGTTATAGTGGACGCCAATGCAGTCGGCATACTGGCCCGCGCCAGCGGCAGCCATCTGCTGGGTGTAGACATCGTCGTTGCAGCCCTGGGCGGTGCAGCCAGCGGCACCGAAGAAACCGGTGGGTGCGAGCGCACCGGTGATCACCAATGTGGTGGGCTTGACCGACTTGATGGCGTTGTAGGACTTGGCGAGCAGCGGCACATAGTTGGCCCCGCTGATCTGCCCGGCAGGCCATTCGCGGTCAATGTTCATTTCGTTCCAGATCTCGATGGCATCCGCGCCGCTGCGGGCCAGGCTGGCGACGTAGGCGGCGTAAGTATCCTGGTAGGCCGGGTTCATGATCTGGTTTTTGTCACCGATGGCGGAGATGAGGACCTTGTAGCCGGCGCCGTGCGCTTCGGCAATGAGGCCGGTGAAGTCCTGACCGACGGAGGCCTGATACTTGATCCACTTGAGACCCGCCGAGTTGAGGGCTTCACGGGTGCGCTGGCTGAGACCGACCACCTGGCCGCCTGCCTCAAAGCCGCCGACGTTGGCGGTGCCGGTTACAGGCGCGGGCAGGTTGGGATCAGCCGAACCCTGGGCAGGGGCAACCGCCACCTGGGTGACTTCATCGCACACCGCGATGATCTGGTAGTTGAAGCTGGTACGCACTTCGTACTGCATGCCCGACATGCTGGTGATGAGGAAGCGCCAACCCCAATACAACTGGCGTTCCTGCTCGCCTTCGGCCAATGTGCGGCAGCTATCGATGCCATCGACGAATTCAAATTCCTCGAATGTCCAGGATTGGACATAGGTGAAATCGCCGCCGACTTTGTCTTCGAGTGCGGCGCGAGCGGCTGCAAACGCGAGCCAAACCGGATCCTGGGGGGTCGGGGTGGGGCCGCCCTGTTGCTGAACCTCAAAGGTGCCGGGCTGCAATGGGGCAGCGGTGGCCACCAGCGGGGTTAGCGCCAGGATGAGAAATGCGGCGATCACACCAGTCATGATGGACTTGCTCTTCTTCACGGTGAAAACATCCTTTCAACATGCTAGGGGTGTTGGCTGCTCACCGATCCGGCGAGCGCACATCGAACCGATTCTAGCAGATATTTGCCTTCGAACCAGTGCAAATGGCGATTCTGCCCGAAAACAAACGTTATGTCCAGGATGACTACCCTACGATGACCTGACCGCAGGCTCATCGGGCAGGGCGGATGACTGACGGAATCATGATGGAAGGATGATGCGAGCGGGCAGGGGGAACGGTGCCGGGCGGGATCGACAAAACCCGCCCGGCGATCGTTCAATTGTCTGATGCACCGCCGCGAAGCTGGGTGGTATACAACTCGTGGTAGAGGCCACGCCTGGCGAGCAGTTCGCTGTGGGTGCCGCGCTCGACGATGCGACCATGATCCATGACGATCACCTGGTCAGCGCGGATGATGGTGCTCAGGCGGTGGGCGATCACCACGGCGGTTCGGCCTTCCAGCAGCCTGGCCAGGGCAGCCTGCATCTGAAGCTCGGTGATCGTATCGACGCTGCTGGTGGCTTCATCCAGGATGATGATGGCCGGGTCGGCCAGCAGGGCGCGGGTGAACGAGATCAGTTGACGCTGGCCTGTGCTGAGCCGCGAGCCGCCCTCCTCGACATCGGTATCGTAGCCTTTGGGCATGGCGGCAATGAATTCGTGTGCGCCAGTGGCACGGGCGGCGGCTTCGATTTCTTCGTCGGTGGCGTCGAGGCGGCCAAAACGCAAATTGTCGCGGATGCTGTTGGCAAACAGGCCGGTATCCTGGGGGACCCAGGCGATCTGAGCGCGGAGCGAGGTCAGAGTCACCCGGCTGATGTCGTATCCATCGAACAAAATCTGGCCGGACTGCGGCTCGTAGAAGCGGCCCAGCAAGCGGACGAGCGTACTCTTGCCTGCACCGGTGTGCCCGACGACGGCGACCATCTGCCCCGGCTTGATGACCAGATCGATGTCGCGCAGTACATCGCTGGCGGCCTCTTCGGACCCATTCGCCGGGTCGGGGCGGGACGCCGGTGGAGCATTGGCCGCGCGATCTTTGGCGGGGGTGAGATCAGTCTGGGGCTTTTCGTAGAAGAAGCTCACTCCGCGCATCTCGATCGCCCCGCTCACGCGCGGCATCTCGACCGCGCCGGGCGTGTCGCGGATGTCCGGCTTGGTATCGAGCACCTTAAGGATACGTTCACCGGCGGCGGCGGCTTCCTGGAACTGATCGAGGCGCATGGCCAGATCGCGGATCGGGTTGAAGAACATGTTGAGGTAGAGCAAGAAGGCAACCATGGTGCCTGTGTCCAGGTCGCCGTTGAGGACGCGCAAACCGCCGACCCCGATCACAATGGCCACGCCGATATCGGACAAGATGTCGATACCGGGCATGTAGATCGAGGCGAGCTTATCGGCGCGGAGGCTGGCATCTAGCTCGGTGGTGGCGACCTTTTCGAACTGGGCCTGCTGGCGGTATTCGCGCACAAAAGCCTGGACGATGCGCATCCCGGAGAGGTTTTCCTGCAGGGTGGCCGAGACCACCCCGACGGCCTCGCGCACGGCACGGTAGCGCTTTGCGGAGCGCCTGCGCCACCAAAGCGTGAGCGCCGCCATGGCCGGAATGACCACAAAGGTGAGCAGGGCCAGCGACCAGTCGTAGTAGAGCATGACGGCGATGATGCCCACCAGGGTAAAAGCGTTGGCGATGGTGTTGATCACCGCCCAGGTGATGAAGTTCTGGAGTGAGTTGCTGTCCTCGGTGATGCGGGCCATCAAATCGCCCACGCGGTTGTGGTCGAAATAGGCCATGTTGAGATCGAGGTATTTGAAGAAAATCTGCTCGCGGACCTTCATAATCGCATGCTGGCCGATCCAGATCATGTTGTACATTTGCAGGCGCAGACCCCCCGCCTGGACGATATTGGTGGCCAGGAAGGCAAACGAATAGATGGTCAGGATGCGCAGATTGCCACTGCCTGAAAGCCCCTTGTTGATCGCCTGGCGGACCAGGACGGGCGCGATCAGCGAAGCCGTGCTGGTGACAAACATCAACAGGGTGACAGCGATCACGCGGCGACGAAAGGGCAGCAGATAGCCGAGCAGGCGGCCCAGCGTTTCGCGCGCCGGGCGTTCGAGTTTGGGGCGTTCTTCGCTCATGCGGTGCTCCTAATCGGTCTCCTGCGCATCTTGCGAGCTGCTGAGATGGGGGAACTCGCGGGCCAGGCGCACCTCGGAGGGGTGCAGCTCCGGCTGGGGGGCGAGTTCTTCGGCGGTGGGCGTCTTGTCGTCATCGAGGCCGATGCCGCGAATGTCTTCGGGCGGCGGCTCTTGATCGGTTTGCAAGCGCCAGAGCCGGGCATATCGCCCGCCGAGGGCGACGAGTTGCTGGTGGGTGCCGCGTTCGACGATGCGGCCATGTTCCAGCATGATGATGTGATCGGCGTGCATCACCGTGCTGAGCCGCTGCGCGACGATGAGCGTTGTTCGGCCCTGCATGAGCGTTTCGAGGGCGGCGCGAATCTCGTATTCGGTGCGGCTGTCTACGCTGGCGGTGGCATCATCCAGGATCAAGATGCGCGGATCGACCAGCAGGGCGCGGGCGATGGCGATGCGCTGGCGCTGGCCGCCGGAAAGGGTCACACCGCGCTCGCCGACCAGGGTATCGTAGCCTTCGGGGAATTCGAGGATGAAGCCATGCGCACGGGCAGCCTGGGCCGCGGCGATGATCTCCTCGCGCGAGGCGTCGGGACGACCAAAGGCGATATTTTCCGCGATGGTGGCATTGAACAGAAAGGTATTCTGCATCACAATGCCCACCTGCGAGCGCAGCAGCTTGAGCGGCAGATCGCGCACGTCGATTCCATCGATGGTAATGCTGCCCTGCTGGACGTCATAGAAGCGCGGAATGAGGTCGATCAGGGTCGTTTTGCCGCTGCCTGTGGTGCCGACGATGGCGGTTACGGTGTTGGGCAGGGCCTCGAAGCTGATGTCGTAGAGCACTTCGACTTCCGGCTCATCTTCGTGCGCGCCATAGACGAACGAGACGTTATCGAAGCGCACGTGACCGGTGAGCGGGCCGGGATTAACCGCGCCGAGGCGGGTTTTGATCTCCGGCAAGGTGTCCATGATGGCGAAGATGCGCTTGCCGTTGGCCAGGGCGCGGGCGGTGACGTCAATCATGAAGGCGAGGCGGTGCGTGGGCAGACCCAACAGGCCGACATAAGCGTTGAAGGTGATGAGCGTGCCGAAGGAAATATCGCCGCTGATGACGCCGCGTCCCCCAAAGAGGAGCAGCAAAAAGCTCATGAAGCCCATGATGAACCAGATGGTGGGCATGGCAGCGGTGAACAGGTTTGCCAGCCTGATCCAGCGGGCGAGCACCTCGCGGTTGTCGGTGTCGAACTGCTGCTGGGCGAACGGCTCGCGCGAGAAGGCTTTGACCACCACAATCTGCGAAAGATTCTCCTGGATGCGCGCGTACATCTTGCCGCGCGCTTCGCGAATTTCGCCGAAGAATGGCTCGATGCGCGAGCCAAAAGCGTAGGCTACGACAAACAGGATGGGGATGGGGATCAGGAACAGGGCGGCCAGGCCCGCGTGAATGCTGAACATGATGCCGTAGATGCCGACCAGCAGCACAAGCAGATTGATGATATCGCCGATGACGATGCCGGCGAAGAACCGGATTTCGTCCACGTCGCCGATGGCGCGGCTCATCAACTGGCCGATGCGGATGCGATCGTAAAAGGCGAACGGCAGGCGCTGGAGATGGACAAACAGATCGAGCCGCAGATCGTAGGCGATCTTGCGCCCAAGCCACTGGGTACCGTAACGCTGGGTGAAGTTGATGCCGCCGCGCAGGACGGCGAGCGCCACGATCAGCAGGGCGGAAGCGGTGAGCTGCCGCTCGCGGTTCCACCCGGAGGGAAACAGCGAACTGCTGGCGGCGGGATCGACGGCCAGATCGACGGCGGAACCGATCACCCAGGGGCTAACCAGGGTGAGCAGAGTCACGGCGATCAGGCTGAGATAGACCAGGGTGGCGATGCGCCAATAGGGGCGCATATACCGCAGAATCCGTAGCAGAATCTTCATGCTGGACCGCGTCTCCTTACGGTGATTCAGGTCGGGCAGAAGCGAGCGCGAGACGCCCCCGAAGGGCAAAGAACCGGCAGCACGCCGGCAGAGGCAGGGAGTCACCTGGGTAAGAGTCGCTATTATACGGGATCGTGTGAGTGCCGTCCAGTCCGTGATTGCGTGATTGCGCACTTTGGGAATCCGCAAAGGCGGGGCGATGAAAAGGTAACGTTCGGCAGGGCTGGAAAGGGAAGTATGGCTATAGTGAGCGGGTGGCGGGGGGGCGTATACTGGGGGGAAACTGGTAAAAATCGGAGAGTACTTAGCTGCCAGAGCAAGAGGATGCACCTTATGCAGAGATTTGTGCCGTTAGGGAACGAGGCGCTGGCCCAGGGAGCACTAGATGCCGGGCTGTCGGGGATGTATGCCTATCCCGGCACGCCCTCCACCGAGATCATGGAATATGTGCAGCGTGCGCCTGAAGCGAGCGAGCGAGGGGTTCACCGTGAGTGGTCGGCCAACGAGAAGACGGCGCTCGAAGAGGCGCTGGGCATGTCGTATGCGGGCAAGCGCGCGATGGTGGCGATGAAACACGTGGGGCTGAACGTGGCCGCGGACCCGTTCATGAATGCGGCGCTGACCGGGGCACACGGCGGGCTGCTGGTGGTGGTGGCCGACGATCCATCGATGCATTCGTCGCAGAATGAGCAGGATACACGCTTCTACGGGCAGTTCGCGCTGATCCCTACCGTTGAGCCTTCCAACCAGCAAGAGGCGTATGACCTGCCGTTTTATGCATTCGACCTTTCGGAAAAATTCGAAGTGCCGGTGCTGGTGCGGATGACCACACGGCTGTCGCATTCGCGGGCGAATGTGACGCGGCGCGACCTGCTGCCGGAGAATCCGCTGCGGCTGCCGACCAACCTGACCCGGTTTGTGCTGCTGCCTGCTAAGGCGCGGCGGCTGTATGCCGAGCTGATCGCCAAGCAGACTGAATTTGAGGCGGAATCGGAGCGGTCGCCGTTCAACCGCTATGTCGATGGGCCGGACAAGAGCCGGGGCGTGATCGCGTGTGGATTGGCCTACAACTACCTGGCCGAGAACTATCCCGACGGCTGCCCGCACCCGGTGCTGAAGATCGGCCAATACCCGCTGCCGACCAGGCTGGTCGCGCGGCTGGTGGGCGAGTGCCAGGAAATCCTGGTGCTGGAAGAGGGGATGCCGCTGGTTGAAGAACGGCTGCGCGGGTACCCGTTCAACAAGGGGAAGGTGCACGGGCGGCTGGATGGATCGCTGCCGCGCACGGGCGAACTGAACCCGGTGGTGGTAGCGCGTGCGCTGGGCATTGAACGCCCGGAGCCGGCTTACAGCGTGCCGGAGATTGTGGCCGGGCGTCCGCCGCAGTTGTGCCAGGGCTGCCCGCACGGGGATACATTCACCGCGCTGAAGGAAGCGCTGGCCGACTATTCGCCGGGGCGTGTATTCTCGGATATCGGGTGCTACACGCTGGGCGTCCTGCCGCCGTATGAGATGGTCAATTCCTGCGTGGATATGGGCGCATCGATCACTATGGCGAAAGGCGCGGCGGACGCGGGCCTGGTCCCGGCGGTGGCGGTGATCGGGGATTCGACGTTCAGCCATTCGGGCATGACAGGCCTGCTGGATATGGTCAATGCGAATTCGCCGGTGACGGTGGTGATTGTCGATAACGAGACGACGGCCATGACAGGCGGCCAGGACTCGCCTGGGCATGGGCGATTGGAATCTATTGCAGAAGGGCTGGGTGTGCTGCCGGAGCACATTCACGTCATCACGCCGCTGCCGCGCCAGCACGCGGAAAATGTGGCGCTGCTGAAGCGCGAACTGGCGTATGAGGGGGTGTCGGTGGTGATCGCGCGGCGGGAGTGCATCGAGACGGCCAAGCGTCACCGGAGGGGTGCAGAATGAAATATGACGTGATTCTGGCCGGGGTAGGGGGACAGGGCGTGCTGTCGATTGCATCGGTGATCGGCGTGGCGGCAGTCGAAGGCGGCCTCTACCTCAAGCAGGCGGAGGTTCACGGGATGTCGCAGCGCGGCGGGGCGGTGCAGAGTCACCTGCGCATCGCGGATCGCCCGATTCATTCGGACCTGATCCCTGAAGGCAGCGCGGACATGATCCTCTCGATGGAGCCGATGGAGACGCTGCGCTATGTGCCGTTCCTGGCGGCGGATGGGGTGATTGTGGCGGAAAAAACGCCGGTGCTCAACATCAACGATTACCCGGAGATGGACCTGGTCCTGGCACAGTACAAGATATATCCGCGGGTATCGCTGGTGGAGGCGGAAGGTATCGCCAAAAAGCTGCGGGCCGGGCGGGCGTCGAATATGGTGCTGCTGGGCGCGGCCTCACACTATCTACCTCTCGCGCCGGAGAACCTGGAAGCAGCCATCGGCGCGATCTTCGGGCGCAAGGGCGAAAAGATCGTGGCGGTCAACGTGGAGGCATTCCGGCAGGGCAGAGCGGCGGTCGCGCCGGTGGAGGCTCACACCAGGTAAACCGCCTGGAGCAGTCGTCAACAAGTTGTACCAAGAGAGCGGGGGCGAGTGTCGAAGGATAGACGCTCGCCCCCGGTTTGTGTGCGATCATTCTGTAGGTGGATGCTACGCCAGATCGTTGCTCTGGTTGCTTCTGGCAGCGCTATGCCTGGACGTGTACGGGCGTGCCCATCTCGGCCCAGTGATAGAGCCATTCGGCTTCGGGCGTAGGCATATTGACGCAGCCATGACTCATCGGCGTGCCAAAATTGTTGTGCCAATAGGTTCCATGCAGTGAGTAGCTCTGATAAAAATACATCACCCAGGGCACGCCGGGTAGAAAATAGCCGGGGCCGGACATGGTCTGGGAGTCGTACTTCAGATAGACGCTGAAATCGCCCAGGACGGTGTTGAACGGCCAGATGCCGGTGGACACCAAAACGTTACGGACCAGCACGCCGTTCTCGTAAGCATAGACGCGCTGATCGCTGATGTCTACCACGATCTGCTTGCCGGTGGTGATGGTCGGCTGAGCAGGTGCAGGCGGTGGAGCATCGGCGGCGGAGAAACCGCCCTGTCCGTCATCTTGCGCGGGGATGATCAACACCTGGCCCGCGTAGATGGTATTGGGGTTGGTGATGCCATTGGCGCGGGCGACAGTGGGCCAGCTCAGGCCGTAGGCACGGGCAATGGCGGCGAGGTGCTCACCGGCGGCCACGGTATGGGTGCGCTCGGTCCCGGTGAAAACCGGAGCGGGTGATGGATTGTTGACGGGGGCAGGGCTGACATTGGCAAGTTGGGTCACCGAAGAAGTGCCCGGCGCAGGAATAATCAACTGCTGGCCGGAATAGATCGCGTTGGGGTTGACGATGGCGTTCGCCGCTGCGAGATCGGGCCAGGAAACGCCGTAGGCGCGCGCGATTTGGGCCAGGGTCTCGCCAGCCTGGACGGTGTGAAAAACCGGCGCGACATTCACTGCCGGATCAACGGCAACCGGGACGGCTTCTACCGGGGCAGACTCGACCGGGACGGCAACCGGAAGCGCCAGGGGGACGTTCGGATCGGGAATGATCAACACCTGGCCAGCAAACACGCGCGAGGGATCGGTGATATTGTTGGCGGCGGCGAGATAATCAACGCTCATGTTGTAGCGCAGCGCGATACGGAACAGATTCTCGCCGGACTGCACGGTGTGAGTCGAGCCACCCTGGGCGCTGGCCGGGTGGACGCTCAACGCGGCAGCGATCAGCACACATGCGGCGATCAGCATGACGTGGGAACGATGGGGGCGACGAATGGAAGGGATGCAGATTCGCATGAGCAGGTTCCTTTGTGCTGGAAGCGGACGAGGGCCGGACGGGAAAGTTGCGCGGTCCGGTTTGGGCTTGTGTAAGGAACCAGTGTACAGGCAATACGCAGAGAAGGCAACACGAGGGAGAGGGAAAACAAGGGGGCGGTCGCTTCGCATAGTCATGCGGAGGGGAAGCGACGAGAAAGCAACGGGTACACGGCACGCCACGCGCGTCTCAGCGGAGCAGGCCGACAGAGAATCATCGCTGCGCCATACGCAAACAGGGCCGCCGCGAGAGTCACGACCAGGGCGGGCAAGGCCGCCCGTCCAGGGTGCATCATGCGAAGAGTCAACACGGCAACGGGAGCCATCACCAGTGTCCCCAGCGCAGCCGGGACCAGGGCGCGCAGCCAGGCGAGCAGCGGCATCTGGAGTACGCGCAGCAGAAGCCAGAGACTCACCGGAAACAGCAGCAGGGAAGTCAGTACAAAGAAGAATGCGACACCCTCGATCCCCCATTCCAGCCCGATGACATAGGCGAGCAAATAACACACCAGGCTAACCATCCCCAACAGCATTTGAATATCCGGGCGACCGCGCGCGCGATAGGCCGCCCAGGTGAGCACCATCGGTGCTTCGCGCAGGCCGCCGATGGCCAGAATCTGTACCGCCACCACCGCCGGTTTCCATTTTTCGCCAAGCAGCCAGGGCAAAGCCACCGGAGCAATCACCACCACCAGGGTGAGGAAGGGAAACGCCAGAAGGGTGACGATCTGCATTGCTTCGAGATAGGCGGCGTGCAAGCGCGGCAGGTTGTCTTGCAGGCGGGAGAGCACCGGGTAGAGGACGGCGGTCACTCCGCCGAGCAGATCGAAGACCGGCCAGGCCATCACGGTATAGGCCAGGGTGTAATAGCCAAGCGATTCCGCGCCCAGGCGGTAGGCAATGAGCTGGTCGTCGGCGTGCATGACGATGTACGAGGTGATGGTATGAATGATCACACTGGGGGCGAAGATCCACAGCGCCCGCAGCGTGGGGCGGGCGATGGTGCGGGAAGGCCGCCAGCCGGTGGCGCGCAGCACCCAAAGCGTCACCGTGCCGTTGAAGATCGCCAGATGGGCGACCAGGCTCCACAGACCCGCCCCGGCCAGCGCCAGAATAACGGCACACATCCCGGCCAGGACTGACGCGACAAGCCGCGCCAGGGTGGGCGTGCGAAAATCCAGGCGGCGCGCGAGCAGGGCGCGGGCGGGCGCGGCGGGCGCTCGCAGCAAAGAAACCAGCGCTACCACTATCAGCAGCGGCCCCAGGCGCGGCCCATCATAGAGCCCAGCAACCGGGAAGGCGGCCAGCATCACAAAAAGGGCAAAAAGACCGGCCACGACTCCAATGCTCCAAAAGGCGGTGCTGAGATCACCCTGGTTCAAGGTAGGGCGCTGGATGAGCGCATCGTGAAAGCCAACCGAGGCAATCTGGCCGATCAGAGTCTGCGCAATGACGGTCACCGCCATGAGGCCGATATCGTCCGGGTCGAGCAGGCGAACCAGGACCAGTGTCGTAATGGCCGACAACGCATATCGGAGTATACTGCCAGCAGTGATCCATCCCATGCCACCCACTGCCGCGCGGCGAGAGAGGGGAACATCTTCGATAGGCGGGGCGGATGACGGTGATTCGGTCATTGGCGGGAGAGGACTCGTCTCTGTGGTTTTCGCGAAGTATACGAGGCGGCGGGCTGCGAAGCAAACCTCGCCCGCGCCGTATGACATCGTGATGCTGGTGCTGAATGACGTGGCTCACGACCGCCGGGTGCGCACCGAGGCGATGGTACTCGGCGGGGCGGGGCGGCGCGTGTTGGTGATCGGCACCCAGCGGGCAGAGGGCGCGCTGCCGGACCGCGAGCAGTGGCCGGGCGTGGAAGTGCGACGGGTGCGTTATGGGCGATGGGGTGCGCGGCTATGGCGGCCCTGGCGCTGGGTGCGGCACGGGCTGCAACTGGTCATGCTGCTGCGGGCGCTGTGGGCGGTGGAGGCGCGCGCATGGCATGCGCACGATCTGCCCGCGCTGATGGTGATGATGGCAGCGCGGACGCTCGGCAGGCGGCGCGCGGCGGTGGTTTACGATTCGCACGAGCTGTACCTGTTCATGCCGGTGAAAGAGATGACCGGGCGGTGGCACCGGCTGACGCGGCCTGCATTCCTGGCGCTTGAGGGTGTGCTGGCGCGGCGCTGCGCGGCTGTGCTGCCGGTGAGCGCGACCTGTGCGCGGGCGCTTCGGCGGTGGCACCGGCTGCGCGAGGTGATCGTCGTGCAGAACGCGATCGATCCGGTGCCAGGGGCCGCCGAGTCACCGCTGGCGGCGGTACGGGCGATCAAGGCGCGGGGGAACGTTTGCCTGATCCACAGCGGCGAAATCACCGACCGGGGACGGGCACTGACTGAACTGGTCGAGGCGATGGCCTTGCTACCTGACAAGGTCGAACTGGTGTTTTTGGGGAAGGGGGAAGCGCTGCCCCGTCTCCAGGCCCTGACACGGGCACGCGGCGTCGATGGGCGAGTGCACTGGGAGCGACCTGTCGCACCGGAGGAAGTGCCCACCGCATTGAGCGGCGCAGATGTGGCGATGGTTCTTCTGCGCACCGATTCGTGGCACATCCGGGCGACGCTGCCGGTCAAATTGTTCGAGGCGGTGGCCGCCGGGCTGCCGATTGTTGCTTCGGCAGAGGGCGCACTAGGGCGGATGGTGCGCCACTATGAACTGGGTGTGACGTGCCAGGCAGCCGACCCGGCAGCGGTGGCGGAGGCGATTCGGCGGGGCATCACACCGGAGGCGCAGCACTATTTTCGGGAGAAGATCCGGCAAGCCCAGGCGAAGATCAACGGGCAGACGGAGGCGCAGATTTTGGTCAAGATGTATGACGCGGTGTTGGGGGAGTCTTCATGATGGGGAAAACGAGCGGGCAGGGCAGCCCAAGAGTGGCGATGGTGATCTCCAGGCCGTATGAGCCGGACGTGCGCGCCCAAAAAGAAGCTCATTCACTGGCGCTGGCGGGATACAAGGTCCAGGTGATCGCCTGGGACCGGGCGGGAACTCAACTGCCGCATGCCGTCGAGACAGCGCCAGACACCCTGCTGGACGAACTGGCCGACTGGGAAGAACGGCGGACGGACACGCCGCTGCCGGTGGCGATTACGCACATCCGGGTGGAGGCGGGCTTCAGGACGGGGCGGAGGCTGCTGCGGGCGATGCCGCGCTTCTGGTGGCGGGCGTGGGGAGAACTGCGCCGCTTCCGGCCAGATGTTGTGCACGCGCACGACCTGGATACCCTGCCGCTGGCGTATGCCTATGGCCGGGCAACCGGCGCGTGTGTGATCTACGATGCACGCGAGTACTATCCGGGCATGGTACGAGATTCGGTGGGGGCGCAAGGCAGCGCACTGCTGGAATGGCTGGACCGCTGGCTGACTCCGCGTGCTGATGCCGTGGTCACCGTCGGGGAGCGGCTGGCGGAGCGGCTGCGTGCGAGGGGCGGGCGCGTGTGGGTGGTGCATAACAGCCAGGCGCGCGCTGATGCCGAACCTTCTGCCGGGCTGCGCGCGGCGATTCGGCGCGAGTGGGGCATCCCCGACGAGGCACTGGTGGTGATCTACGTGGGATACCTGAACGCCGAACGATTGATCGGGCCGGTGGTGAGCGCGATCGGCGCGTCGTGTAGTGCGCCGGATGTGGGGCTGAGCGATGTCTGGCTGGTGGTGGCAGGCGACGGTGCGCAAATGGACGAGATTCGCGCTGCCGCCGAGGGGTGCGAACGGATCAAGGTTTTGGGGTGGATTTCGCTGGAGGACGTGGCCAGTGTTGTGGCAGCTAGCGATGTCGTGTACTATGGGCTGAACGAACAGAACGCTAACAGCACGTATTTCATGCCAAACCTGGCATTCTTCGCGCTGGCCGCCGGACGCCCGCTGCTGACTACGCCGGTTGGCGAGGTGGCCGAGATGGTGCGGCGCGAGGGGTGCGGGTTGGTTTTGGAGCGGGTGAGCGCTGAAGCGGTGCGCGAGGCGCTGGAACAGCTACGCCGCCCAGGGGTCTATGCAACATTGGCCGGGCGCGCACGGTTTTTATCACAGCAGAAGTATCGCTGGCGGGTGGCGGCCTCGGCGCTGCTGGCGGCTTATGGCGAGTGTAAACAACCGTAAAAAATTGCCGGATAGGACCCTGGATGGATAATCAAAAATAAAGTTCTGTGATACTCTTAAGCTAGGCTTCTCTGCATTCTGGTTAATTGTTCATTCACTGGTCCTAGACTATACTGGGACGAGTGCAATGGCGATCACAGTCTGTCTGGTGGTTTTGTTCCGACGGGCCTTATCACCAAATAGGAGTCCCTATGGTCAAAAAGCTTATGCCCTGGTTGCGCGTGTTGATCATCGTGACCTCGCTGGTGCTGGGACAAGCCCAGATGGCGGTGACGACACACGCCGCAACACAAGCGATTGATGATCCTACCGGTGCGGCAGACAGCCGCGTGGTCACAGATACGGAGAGCCTGGCCATCAGCGAGTCGCCAGGCGAGATCGAATCGCTGTTCCAGCAAGGGGCCGTGCAAGACTGCAAGATTGGCGTGGACGGATACGCGGTGCGGATTGTGCCGACCTACCCGATCAATCGCGCGGCCACCAAAGACACGGCGGCGTACTGGCCCGAAGATCAATGGTCTACCATCACAGAGGCGGATGCGCGCAAAGTAGGGGATACCATCAAGATCTTCATCGGCTTGCAGAACACCTCTGCCGGGTGCCCCACCGGGGCCACCACGCTGACCAGCGTGCAGGCGCTGATCCGGCTGCGGCTCAAGACGCCGGGCAACGATGATCCTGACGTGGATGAAGAAGAGATCATGCCGTCGATCGTCATTCCGGCTACGGGCCTGGACTTCAACTGGCCCAACCCGGCGCAGCCTGGCAGACTGGCCTCCGGGCAGAGCGCGTGGATCGCCTTCGATCTGATCCTGCCGGCGACGCTGAGAGGCGATCTGCACATTGATACGCGAGCGGTGGCTGATGCCGAAGATGACACGGCCCCGTTCCCCGATGTAGTGGATTTCGACGACTCCTTTGTGCGGGTGGTGGGGCCTGGGTTCCAGCAAGTGTCGTTTGAACCCGATCAGGCTGCAGCGCCGGCAGGAACACCGGTGACCTTCACCCTGCGGATACGAAACTCGCGCGAAGGGACTGTGATCCGGAACATTGGGTTGACCTCGCCGAATGCGTCATTCGCGGCGCAGTGCGGCAGTTTTAGCGCGTGGGAACGGGTGGGGACTCCCTTCGGTGACCCGCGCGAACTGAACTTTGGTGAAGAAGCCGAATGCGCGGCGACCATCACCATTCCCACCGATCCGGCCCCGGACAGCCTGTCGCTTTCGGGGCAGCTCACGGTATCGGACGGGACGAACGGCATGACTGCCCCGGTGCAGAGCACGCCAGTGCTGGTCAGCCTGCCCAAAGTCCACATTACCAAGACAGTCGCGCGGATCGACCGGGGAACCACCACGATCTACGACGTAAATGTCAACCCCAACGCACCGATCCCACAGATTGCACCAGGGGACGTGATCACCTACCGGATCACGGTGATCAACTCCGGCATGGTGACGCTGGTCAACATCTTTGTAGTTGACAGCCTGATCGGGACGATCCCGGTCAGTGCCGGGGCGGAACTGGCAGCAGGTGAATCGCTGGTGCTTTCGGAGTCCCGGACGAAATACACCGTGCTGCCCGGCAGCCAGGACCCCCTGGTCAATTCGGTGAGGGTGACGGCGCTGGGCAAGAACACGACGGTGCAGGTATCGGCGCAGGCCGCGACCTCGCTGGATGTGATCGATTCGGCACTGCTGGTCGAGTTCACTGCAGAGGACCCGGCTACCGGAATCGTTATCACACCTGATCAAGGTGTTGAGCGCGGGCAGCAGGTGCGATACCGGATGATCCTGCGCAACCTGGGCCAGGTCGCGCTCACCAACCTGCAATATGTGCCGCTGACGCCGCCGCAGCAGACGGTGGGCGATGAGCCTGCGCTGAATGTGGCATCGCTGAACCCAGGGCAAAGCTCGGCGCCGATGACGTGGCTGTACACGGTGTCGGACACCGACCCTGACCCGCTGGCCAGTGTTGTACGAATTCGTGGAACCACGCCAGACAGCCTGCTGGTTTATGGCAATGCCTCGGTGACGCTCAACATCTCGAACCCGAACATTGAAATCTCCAACGTGGTGGTGGAACCCGTGACGCCGACCGTTCTACGCGGCGGCAAGGTCATCTACGAAGTCACCGTCACCAATACCAACGATGCCAGCGACGCGTGCAACGTGGTCGTGGACCAGTTCTTGCGCGACCCGGTCACGCTCGGCGAAACCCTGGTTCAGTCGAACGTGCCGCTGACCTGGGCCGATCCGGCTTCGCCGGGCAGGATTTACAGGGACGGACACCCGACCTATATCAACGAGTCGAAGGCGCTGGTGACTTACCTGGTAGATGGTGCATCGCCAGACCCGCTGGAAATGATCTTCGAGGTGCGGGCGGTGGACTGCAACAACCCCGCCGTAGAGCTGACCGATCGCACATTGCGCTCGCTGGACCTCTCGGATGCGCAGATCAACGCCGCAATCCAGCCGCAATTCGGCAGTGATGGCGTTGCGACAGTGGGCGAGGACCTGCAGTTTGTGTACACGGCGACCAATGTGGGCGCGGTGACGCTCACCCAGTTGTCGGCGGAATTCTGCATCAAGCCGCGAGCCAACGACGACCCGGTGGTCTACTGCTATACACCTGAGCGGTCTACCCGGTTTAACCTGACACGACAGGATGCGCTTTCGTCGTTCCAGGACACGAGCGGGACCTTCAACTATCCGATCCAGGATGGGGACCAGAACATCCGGCCCTTCATCGTGGAGGTGCCTCTGTTCGGCAAGGATAACCAGGGCAACGATGTTTCGATCAAGACCGCCTACGACCTGCTGATCGCGACCGACGCGCTGCAAGTCACGCTCAATGGCAACACCAGCGCGGTCGAAAACGACATGGAAACGTACGGCGCGCTGATCCGCAACCGGACGGGCGGAAACCTCTCGAACATCAGCGTCTACCGCGTCTTTGAGGACGGAAGCCGCCAACTTCTGGCCAGCCAGCTTGGGCCATTGCCTGATGACGGGGTGTGGTCGCCGCTGCTGCCACCGCAGCAGGTGGTGAAAACCGATGAAGTAGAAGGCGTGCCGATCATGTCGCTGCGAATCCAGGTGGAGGCGACCCGGTCGGACAGCGTGGTGATCACCGCGAACGCCAAGCTGGACATCGAAATCATCCCGATGGTGCTCGTCACCAAAACGCTGGAGTCCGGCGTGCCTATTGCAGGACAGTCGCTCACGTTCCGAATTCGCATCGCCAACCAGTCGCGCCAGCAAGACCTGACGCTGACCTCGGTGAGCGACCCTATCCTTGATGGCTATAGTGTTCCATACAACGTGTCGAATTTTGACACGTTTTTATCGCCAGGTGAGTACACTGAGGCGACCTTCACTATCCCCAGCGTGAATGAAGTACCCAACCCGTTGATCAATACCTTTTTCGCGAGCGGGACCCGCTCCAGCGACGGGGCGACGGTCAGCGGGTTCGGTTCGGTCAAGGTCGATCTGGAGTGCCCGATCGACATCATTTTCAGCGTGTTCAACGAAGACACCCCGGATGCCGACTGGGTGATGGGTGAAGAACTCACCTGGACGATTACCCTGGCCAACCGCGGCGGCGTGCCGATTGAGAATGTCACGGTGGAGGATTCGCTGATCCACCAGGGGCCGGTGAACCCGACCGCGATCGCCTGGCCAACGGCGACCGCCGGGTATATCGGCATCGGGCAAAGTGCGGAATATCATTCTGTGCCCATGTTGATCACGTCGCAGTCGTATTCGAC
>DAOUFU010000224.1:0-35396 GCA_034429275.1 Anaerolineae bacterium
ACCTTGCTGACTGCCAGGCTGTAGGTGCCTTCCGTGTCTCCGGCCAGATCACCAAACCGCGTAGCGATCACCACGTATGTTCCGCTTTCCAACACCAGGTAATGGTTGATCGCCGCATCGAGGGTTCCTTCGGAAAGGGGATCATCATCATTCGATACCAGGATCAAGCCGCTGGTATTTGCCAGATCAAGACGGGGATCGAGGCTGCCCGATGTGCGCCGCATCAAGACATTGATCACATCGCCCCGCTCCGCGCGCAGAAAGTAAAAAACGCGCGGGTTGGCTGCATCGATCGCGCCTCGGACAGTATCCCCATAACGCAACACCGTGCCCGGATCGTTACCTTCGCTTCCAATGCGGTCGATTCGCAAGCTGTACTGCCCCGACGTACTGCCATGGGCCTGCCCAAATCGAGTCGCTACTACGAAATAGCGCCCATCTTCCGAAAGGCGCTGTAAAGCGATCAGAGCGTCAGTACCCGCACCGCCATCATCGCTCACCGAGAGAATGACGCCGTGCTGATCGATCAAGAACAACATGGGGTCCAGATCACCGGCCTGTCGAGACAGGGCGATTTCCACAGTATCCCCTGCCCGCCCGTCGAATGCGTACATGCGCCGGTATTCGGAGTCGTCGAGCGTGCCGGTCACCGTCTCGCCAAATTGAAGGGTTTCACTGCCCTGCAAGGTGACTTCGGGCACGATCTCATCGAGTTCGGCATGGACAGGCACCACAGCCATCCACAAAATCGCCCACCCGGCCAACACCAACCGCAGCCCAATTCTGATACCGTGCCGCATCGACTCCCCAACCACCGCCATCGTCCCCAAGAGCGAATCCGGGCCATTGAGACACCGGACTGAACACAACCGAAAGCTCAGTTGCGCATCAACGTCATGGTGAATGTGCCAAACGATGTTTCGCGTTCCAATCCATAGCGTCCAACAGCGATCAGGTATTTTCCGGTCTGGGGAAGCACGATTTTGCTCAGCAGTGGATCGTAAGTCCCCCCAACCGGGCTGTCGTCATTATTGGCAATCTCGATCCAGCCGTTCCCAACCGACTGATATAGGTACAACATTGCATCCAGATTCCCGCTGGTCGTTTCGACATCGATCGTCACCATATCGCCAGCATTGCCGTCAAACACATAAAACACCAGGTACTGCTCATCGGTAATCTCACCCGATTCGGTTCGTCCGTAAGCGGTGAGCACCACGTTTGAGCTGACTCCGCTCGACATCAGCGACGTGTCGATCTGTTGCAGCGTTAAGCGGAATGCACCGGAAGTCAGTGGGGCATCCTCACCCACATAACGCGATGCTACGATCACATATTCCCCATCACCCGGCAGCTCGACCTCAATGCGCGAATCACGAATGACTCCGGGATCGATGTCGTCATTGGACGCAACAATGGCCCCCTCAGCATCTTGAAGCTCAAGATAGGAATCCAGTGTGGAGCCGGTATCCGCCATCATCTCGATACGCACACGCTCTCCAGTTATTCCCTGGAATGTGAAGAACTGGCTGGGCGTGTCATCATCGATAACCCCGGTGAGTGTTTCGCCCCACCCTATCGAACGCGGCCCTGAGGAATCAGCAGGGGCCACATCGGCGGGTTCTCCACTTTGACCCGTCTCCCCTTCTCCTACAACGTTAAGCGCAAGGATGTAGCCGCTGCCCAAAGTATCAACCGGCCCCATGCGCGGCATGAGGATCACCAGGTATGCTCCGGTGCGTTCAAGGGTCAGCCCGGTCAATGTGCCGGACGCGCTTGATTGCAGTTCATTCAAATCGGAATCGGCCAGGATGATCAGTGCACTGGATCCACCATCCAACGTCGCCGCCAGATCGACCAGCGCTCCGGCCTCGGCAGAAAAGGTGTACAGACGTCCGGCTTTGCTGAACGTTTCCTGGGCCGGAACACCAGAAACCAGCGTCTGTGCATTGAGCGCTGCCAGTTTTCCCGTTTCGGAAGTCACCGTAGCTGGCTCCACTGCCTCATTCGCTTGTTCCGGCCCGCTCAAGGTCAGAACATAAGGCCCTGCGGTCGTGCCTTCTGCTTGTTCGAAGCGAGTTGCAACGATCGCATAATATCCTGTGTTAGGCAGAACGAACTCTATCCGGGAATCACGCTGTTGGCCCTCAACAATGTCATCATTATCGATGAGTGGAATACGCCCCGCGTCTAGCAGGACAAGATAGGGATCAAGGCCGTTGAACTCGCCGCTGTTCTGGCTCACCATTTCGATCGTCAGGCTGTCGCCCGCGGTGCCCAAAAACACATAGACATCCATAAACTTGGCATCCGTGATCTGGCCTTCGATCGAATCCCCATACGCGATCTGAGACAGCCCTTCATAGTCAGGCGGCAGTGTGGGAACCGCCTCCGGCTGTGGCTGCTCAACTACACCAGACGTATTCGAGCGCAACTCCAACACAAAGCTTCCACTGGTTGTGCCCTGGGCCTGACCCATGCGCGCTGCCAAAATCAGGTAGTCCCCATCTTGAGGAAGCGAATAAGTGATCTGAGCATCGCCACCACCGCCTCCGCTATCGTTGTCCTCATACAAAAGCTGCCCGGCTGCATCCAGCAGATACAGGTAGCTGTTCAGGTCGCCACCGGTGCGCCGCATCAAGACCGTGATCTCGTCACCTGCCAGCCCGCGAAACTGATAGGTAATTCCTGGTACATTGTCGTTCAGGCTTCCTTGTACAGTCTCACCATAAGTGATAGGCAGGAAATTTCCCGCGCTTGCTGGATTCGCATTCAGACTGAAGCTGAAGCCGAAATTCCCACCCAGGCTGTCTCCATGGGGCAGCACAACGATCACGAAGAAAATTCCACTCGTACTGAGAGAGAGTCGCAGCCCGGTACCTGGAGCAGCGCGCGCGATTTCTGTGAAATCGCTGTCGCACAGCACCAAAAGCGGTTGAAATTCGGAGAACTGTTCAGGGCTGACGGTCACCTGATCGCCCGCCTGCGCTTCGAACCAATACACACGCAGGGTCACATCTTGCCCCAGGCGTTCGCGTACCGTCACCCCAGAAGTGATATGCGAAAATCGGGCAGTGTTTCCTTGAATCACCGGACCCACAGTTGCAAGGTCACTGTCAGGCTGCTCATCAGAAACTTGCTGATTTTCGACAGCAACTGTCAGGTTGAGGGTAAAGCTCCCGCCTGCTGCCGAAAGGTTGCTGCCTGCGTGTGAGACCACGATCCCGTACCGCCCATCTGCAGGCAGAATGAAGGTCAACCGTGCATTCAGCCCACCGCCGCTGTTGTCATCGGTAATGAGGGTTCCACCCACGGGGTCTCGAAGAATCATGAAAGGGTCTAGATCGCCCTCTGTCACGATCATCGTTACCGTTACAGTATCGCCAATCCGGCCATCGAAGCTGTAGGACAGGCTAGGCTGGGCACTGTTCAGCCTGCCATCAACCGTCTGGCCATAGACCAGCACCAAGGGCTGCTCTTGAACAACAGGCGCAGCCATGCTCATGGAAGCGCCGACCACCAGGGCCATCACCGTTGCCAGCACAAGCACTATTCGAGAACTCCGTGTAAAAAACATCATTGTGACCTCCAGCCCTCAGAGGATGACTTCCGTTGATTGTACGGTAGGCGATGTTGGCCCGCAAGCTAACGCCCATTCGTTGATCATCTCCAGCGCCATGTACCGGGCATCATGGGCAGAAGGTTCGCAGGTCAGGCTTTATGCGGTAAGATTTAATCGACCAGGGCACATCTGCTCATCTCCGCATTGATATTCCACCCGCCGGGGAAGCAGGTTCTTCTAGCTACGTGCACAAGGAGTAATCATTCGTGGGGAATACGCCACCTCTACCCAAAATCATCGCTGTGGACGGCCCGGCCAGTTCCGGCAAAAGTTCGGTCTCCTACGCCATTGCCCAACGCTTGAATTATGTATTTGTCGATACCGGCGCATTCTACCGGGCCATCACCGTCCTCGCCCTGCAGGCTCAAATCGATCCGCATGATCACGCGCGCCTGGTCCGCCTGGCAGAAACCGCGCATCTCGACATCATCCCCGCGCCAGGCGACAGCCAGCGTCAATATACAGTGTTGGCTAACCAGGTCGATATCACGCCACTTCTTCATTCGCCTGAGGTAGATGCGCACGTCTCGGATATATCCGCCGTCGCCGGCGTGCGCACCGCCTTGCTCAACGCGCAGCGCCAGCTCGCCGAGCGCCGTGCGGTCATCATGGCCGGGCGCGATATCGGCACCATTGTGCTACCCAATGCCGATTTGAAGATTTACATCGATGCCTCGCTGGAAAAGCGAGCTGAAAGACGTTACCAACAGCGAATCGCCCAGGGCGAACCTGCCGATCTCGCCGCGATCTGTGAAGGTTTGCGCCAGCGCGATGCTATCGACAGTGGCCGAGACGTCGCGCCACTGCTCAAAGCGGACGATGCCATCTACCTCGACACCAGCAATATGACTTTTGATGAGGCGGTAGAGGCTGTGCTCGCCATTATTCGGCAGTGGGGTACAGAACATCAAGACGCGGCTTCTTGCTAGCCCCGTGCTGCCCATCGAGAGGCTTTTATGACACTGCTCTATCTCGTGATCGCCTGGGTCGCCGGATTATTTCTTGAACCACAGCATGGGACGACCTGGTATTGGTTAGTGCTCGCCCTCGGCGCGGTTGGAATTGCCCTCTGGCAGCGTGGCGACCGCTTTCGGAGACTGGCGCCGCTGTGCCTGATGATGTTCTCGCTGGGAGCAGCGCGCTATGCCTGGGCAGCGCGGCCCCTGGGAACCGGCGATATCGGCAGCTATGCGGATACCGGGTTTGTCTCGTTCACCGGCGTCATCGTCCGCGATCCCGATGTGCGCGACCAGCACGTCAACCTGACGGTGGCAGCCGAATCTCTTTCCCTAAACCACGCCAATTACCCCGTAAAAGGGGTGGTACTGGTACAGGCACCTCGCTATGGCGAATATTCCTATGGCGACCGCATCCGTGCGCGCGGTTTCCTGCTGACCCCACCCGAATTTGACGACTTCTCCTACCGCGATTACCTGGCACGGCGAGGTATTCACGCCCTGATGGCCAATGCGCAGGTCGATCATCTCGCCAGCAACCAGGGCACTCCCTGGATGGCTGCACTCTTTCGGGCTAAAGACCGGGCGCTGCGCGTCATCAATCAACTGCTACCCAGCCCAGAGGCCCCCCTGCTGAGCGGCATCCTTCTCGGTGTTGAAAGCGAAATCCCCGCATCTGTGCGCGACGATTTCAATATCACCGGCACAGCGCACATTATTGCCATTTCCGGCGCAAACATCATCATCGTGATCCAGGTGCTGCTCACCTTGCTCACGCCGCTGATGGGGAAACGTTACGCGCGGCTGCTAACGATTGGGGGAGTAGCCGGGTATGCAGCGTTAGTCGGCGGCGATGCTGCCGTCGTGCGCGCCGCGATCATGGGCAGCCTGACGCTCATGGCCCTGCAGTCGGGACGCCGGGCGCATGGTCTGACCTCGTTCGCATTTTCAATCTGGCTGATGACCCTATGGAACCCGTATACGCTATGGGACATCGGCTTCCAGTTAAGCGTCGCGGCGACCCTGGGTCTGATTGTGCTCAACAAACCCTTGAGCACATTCGTGGAACGTGCACTAGAGCAGTGGTTCGATCATGCGCAAGCACGCGCCGTCGTGCGCCATTTAAATGAGCCTCTGATCATCAGTTTCTCTGCCCAGATCGCGACTACGCCTTTAGTGTTGGTCTATTTCGGACGGCTGTCCCTCATTGCGCTCGTGGCCAATGCGCTGATCGTGCCCGTCCAGCCCTTGATCATGATACTCGGCTGGCTGGCTGCATTGATGGGCATTATCTGGCAGCCTCTGGGGGAAGTTTTCGCCTGGATCGCATGGCTGCCCCTGACATACACGCTGCAAATCGTAGAAAGCCTGGCCGATGTCAAGTGGGCCGCACTCGATCTTCGTCTGGAATCATCGTACGCCTGGCTGATCTACAGCCTGTTGTTTGGGATAGCCCTACTGCTCATCCAGCACCGCGATGACCGTGCAGCGCTGCTGCGCCGTGTGTCCCAACGTTTTGCCACCCTTGTCCTGTTAGGGGGAGCCGCCATTACCGCTGCGCTGCTGTGGCTGGTGGCCCTCTCTCAGCCGGACGGCAGGTTACATGTCTGGTTTCTGGATGTGGGGCACGGCCATGCCGTGCTCATCCAGACCCCACGTGGTGCGCAAATTCTGGTTGATGGCGGACCGAATCCTACCATGCTGCGCCAGGCGATCGGAGATGCCCTACCCTTCTGGGATCACGACCTGGACGTATTGATCGTATCTCAGCTTGACAGCGGGACAATCAATGCGCTGCCTGCGCTGCTCGACCGCTACACTACCCGACTGGTGTTGACCAACGGTCAGAGCACAGAGAGCGATTCGTATCAGGCCCTGCTCAAGGGCTGGCAGCAGCAGAAAACCCAAGTGATTCCTGTGTTCGCAGGATACGGCCTGCAAACCGGCGATGGCGTTACACTCAGCATTCTCCACCCCCAGGTGCTCCCTGCCCATGAGGCAGATGCGCAAGAAACCAGCCTGGTCATACGGCTCCAATATGGAGATGCGTCCTTTTTGTTGGTGAACGACCTGACCCCGGAGTCGGTCGAAGAGATGAGGGCAGCGGGGTGGTATGTAGGCAGCACCGTGATGGAACTGGCTTCACACGGCAGCGCCAGGGCTAACTCACCGGACTTTATCGCACAGGTCAACCCGCAGCTTGCTGTCGTCGGAATTGGTGCAGGTCAGCGCAGTCCATTGCCTGCACCAGAAGTCGAAACACAAATCCGTGCGCTGACCGGACACCCAATCTACCGCACGGATCATGATGGGACGATCGAGATCACAACCGATGGCAGCACACTCTGGCTGGAAAAAGAGAATTAACCCTGGATGGCACGCGCCCTTTCCAGTAACCAGGCCTGGCTATTGAGCGGCACGGAATCACCTTCGGGCCGTAACCTCACATAGGAACCGTCGGGCTGAAGCTCGCGTGTCTGGACATTATCCATCATGGGAATGCCCAACATTTCTTCCATAATGCGAGCTTTTAACTCTGGAGCACGGATTGGAAAAACGGTCTCCACGCGACGATCCAGGTTGCGCGGCATCAAATCGGCACTACCCAGGTAGATTTCGGGTTGGTCACCATTCGCGAAATAAAAGATGCGCGAGTGTTCCAGAAAGCGACCTACTACGCTGGTGACGCGGATATTTTCGCTGATTCCCGGCAGACCGGGCCGCAGGCAGCAGATTCCCCGCACCAGTAAATCGATCTTCACCCCCGCCATTGATGCTTCATACAGCCGACGAATCAAGCGTGCGTCTACCAGGGAGTTCATCTTGAAGATGATTCGCGCCTGTCGTCCTTGTTGAGCGTGAGCGATCTCGCGCTGGATCAACTGGTCGAATCGGTCGCGCAAGTGTTCCGGCGCAACCAACAGCGAATTATAGCGGGCCGCAGGCGCATATCCCGTCAAGCGATTGAACAATTCGCTGGCATCTGCTCCTAGTGTTTCATCACTGGTCAATAACCCAATATCTGTATAGACGCGCGCCGTCGCAGCATTGTAGTTGCCCGTGCTCAGGTGAACATACCGTCGAAGTCGTCCATCCTGTTCGCGCCGCACCACCAGGGCTACTTTGCAGTGGGTTTTGAGACCCAACAGGCCGTAGACCACGTGGACTCCCTGCGCTTCCAGTTTTCGCGCCCAGACGATGTTATTCTCTTCATCGAATCGCGCCTTAAGCTCAACGAGCACAGCGACTTGCTTGCCGCTTTCTTGCGCTTCGAGCAGCGCCTCAACAATGGGGGAATTGCTTCCGACCCGGTAAAGTGTCGCTTTGATCGCCAGAACCTTCGGATCGCGCGCCGCCACACGTATGAAGTCCACTACCGGAGTGAAGGAATCATAGGGATGATGGAGCAGTACATCTTGCTTGCGCAATACCGAGAAAATCTCCTCCGGTTGCGCCAATATCTCTGGTGTGCGGGGAACAAACGGCGGGTACTTCAGTTCCGGAACATCAATAGCAGCCAGCTCGAACAGCGTCGACATCCCCAGCGGCGCATCCATCTGGTAAATATCCGCATCTTCCACGTTGAGATGTTTTTTCAGCATCCCTAGCAGCAGTTCGGGCATGTCTTTTTGGACTTCCAGCCGCACCACGCGTCCAAATCGTCGCTGCCGCACCCCTGCCTCGATCGTTTCCAACAGGTCTGCCGCCTCATCCTCTTCGATTTCCATGTCCGCATTGCGTGTCACCCGGAACGGCTGCGACTGGACGATCGTCATACCGGGGAACAGCTTTTCCAGGTTGGCGGCAATGATCTCTTCCAAAAACACAAAGGTTTGCCGTCGTCCCATCTTTTTTCCCAGATACCGCTGCGCGATCTGGTGCACAGGCACCAACCGGGGCAGCGCCTGGGGCACCTTCAATCGTGCAAAACGTTGCTGCTGCCGCTCATCGAGCATCAAAACAGCCAGACTCAGGCTCAAATTAGAGATATGTGGGAACGGACGGCCAGGGTCAACCGCCAGTGGAGTCAGGACTGGGAAAATCTCGTTATCGAAATAGAGCTGCAAGGCTGCTTTGCGATCCTCTGGCAAAGCAGCATAATCGCTAACGACAATATTGTGCCGGAGCAGCTTGGGCACCAGGTCGTCGCGGAAACAGCGGTACTGTGTTTCGAGCACAGGCAGCAGCCGCTTACGGATGGCCGCCAACTGCTGCGCGGGCGTCAAGCCGTCTGCAGGTGTCTCGATCACGCCTGCAGCAACCTGTTCGCGCAGCCCCGATACACGGATCATGAAAAACTCATCGAGGTTGTTGGCAAAAATCGCCAGAAACTTGACCCGCTCCAGAAGCGGCACTCGCTGATCAAGGGCTTCCTCCAACACCCGATAATTGAACTCCAACATGCTGAGTTCGCGGTTGATGTAGAGCGAAGCATCGCGCAGATCAACATGCTGAGGGGAATCCTGTTGCATGGAATCCATTGAAACCGCCGCAGTCGCCACCATGCCAGACCATCCTATACAACCGTGCAAAACGCTCATCTTTCGCAAATCAAGTATAGCACAGCCCGAATTTTCATCCGAAACCCTGGCATTCCATAGGGCCAGTCGATGATTCAGGCTTTGCGCTTCGACTGCCCATATTGCACTGAACTCGCCCCGCCAGTACAATGAGGAATGAGCGGTTGAAAGTCGTTTTTCCACGATTTGACTCGAGTATCTGCGCGAAATCGTAAAGCCAATTTGGTGAACAGTGTAAAGAACATTGAGAGGGGAGTGTGAGAGCAGATGGCAACCAGACGCTTATACGACGATTTGGATAACACCCCCCCACCTTCGGAGCCTGTGCCTTCGGCAGGCCATTCCGCGCAAGAATTACCCATCGATAGCGAACCAGTTGCTCCGCCCCAGCGTCAGACACCACGCGGGCGCAACCGGGCTCAGCCTGCACATATGCCACGCACGCTTGCTCAGGTCATGTCCGATGCCAATGACATGGTGGTTCGCGGCGATCTCACCGAATACGTACCCATACCCACCGGATTCGATCCACTGGATGGCATGATTGGGGGAGGGCTGCGCAAGACGGAGCTAGTCCTGCTTGGCGGCGCACAGGGCATTGGGAAAACTATCGCCACCCTGCAGATCGCACGGAATGTTGCAACGCGCAATGGCCAGTTCGCCTTCTACCTATCGTATGAGCACACTGAGACACACCTAATGAATCGCCTGCTGTGTCTGGAGAGCATTAATCCTCCAGAAGTAGATCTCAAACAAGGCATTCGTCTCAAAGACCTTTATGACATCATCATCTCAGAGCGCGCTCGCAGCACACTGCGCGGTACCGATGCTGGAGGATCGCTGCAAAGCATTCTGCGCGAAAACAGCCAGACGGCAATGGCGCTCACCCGAATGAGCCGGTACGCGGATCGCCTGATTCTGGTCAAGGCAAGTCCTGCCGTTACGACGCTGCGCGCTATTCGCGAGATGACGGCCCGGCTGGTAGATGCCACAGGCGGAAATGTCACTGTTTTCATCGACTATTTGCAGAAGATCGCCATCCACCCAGAGCGTGCCACCGACGAAGGCGAAAAGGTAACTATCATCGTCGAGGCACTCAAAGATATCGCGTTGGCGCTAGGTGTACCAGTGTGGGCCATCGTTGCCGCCGATCGCGATGGGCTGAAATCTAACCGGCTGCATCTCTATCACCTGCGAGGAAGCTCTGCGCTCGATTACGAATGCGATATCGCCATCATCATGAATAACAAGTATCACATTCTCTCAAAAGAACATATCGCGTTCAATCCGTACCAGGCGCGTCAGTACCGCGACTGGGTAGTCTTCACCATCGAGAAAAATCGTGCAGGGCGAGCGATGCAGGACATGGAATTTCAGCTTCACGCCCCATTCTTTGCCTTCGACCCTCGTGGGCAGAGAGTCCAGCAACAATTGATCGACGACAAGATCATCGAGTCATGAGCACCGCTCGCTGCTCTTGAGACGGAATCACACGCCGGGGTGGAAGTGTCCCGGCGTTATTTTTGTGCTCAGTTTGCCCGATTGCTGGTGCGTAGCCTGGCTCTTTCAGGTCGATTCGCGCAGCCGAAAATGATCGAGTTGGGAAAGCTGGCGGACCTGTTGTTCGGCATGGTAACTGCTGCGCACCAGCGGACCAGACTCCACCCCCTTAAAGCCCATATACAGGCCGATACGCTTGAGTTGGGCAAATTCCTCCGGCGTGTAGTAACGGTCAATGGGCATGTGCTGCTTGCTAGGCTGAAGATACTGCCCGATGGTCAAAATATCGACGCCCCACGAGACCAGGTCGCCCATTGTTTCGACCACCTCGTCAAATGTCTCACCCAATCCCACCATGATCCCGCTTTTGGTCAACACCAATGGATCCAGATCTTTGGCATTGCGCAGCGTCGCCTCTGCCCACTCATAACGATCCTGAGGCTGGACCTGACGAAAAAGCCGGCGAACCGTTTCAACGTTGTGGTTAAGGATTTCGGGCTGTGCATCCATTACGATTTTCAGAGCATCACGCCGGCCTTTAAAATCTGGGGTCAACACTTCAATACTGCATCCCGGTTGAACCTGGCGAATACGGCGGATTACCATCGCAAAGATCGGCGCGCCGCCATCGAATCGTTCGTCTCGGTTCACACTGGTGATCACGACATGACGAAGCTGCATCGCACGCACAGACTCCGCCACCCGGTTAGGCTCCTGCCAGTCCAGCGGCGCGGGACGCCCGGTCTTGATATCGCAAAACCTGCACGAGCGCGTACAAGTATCGCCCATCAACAAAAAGGTCGCCGTCCCCCCGCCCCAACATTCGCCGATATTGGGGCACATAGCCTCTTCACACACAGTGTTCAACTGTTTGCCGCGCATCAGCCGGCGCACCATTTCGTAAGTTTCGCCGCTCGGCGCACGGACTTTGATCCACTCTGGGCGGCGCTTGGGGCGCCCCAATGTGGTCTCGCTAGCAATTTGACTCGGTTGATCGGAGGTGATGCCGATCTGATTGGTATTGATGATGTCAGCCAAGAACCACTCCATGACCTATCGAACTGCGCAGGCAGCCCTGAGTAGCTGCAGAAAAAAATCGCGAGCCAGATCCGTCAGCTCTGCAGATTGATTATATCGCTGTTTGCGAATGGTCGTCCAAGCGATCAGAAGGAAGATCGGAGCAAATCACGAAGATCGGGGTATGGCCCCAAAACAGTCAACTGAGGCAGCAGCAGGAACGGAATTTTCGCCCGCAAAAACTGATATTGTGCCACTTCGAGTCCGTAGAGCACCGAATAACCAGTCTCATCTGGCCCTAGAAGGTCGCGCGCCTGGGTCAGAAAATCCTGTTCCGCGACTCTATTACCCGCGGCTTGCGCCATCAGTGCGTCAATATAGGCAATCCATGCTGCATCTGGATCGGTATGAACCAGCAGTCGTGCTGCGTCAAGGTATTTGACCGCCTGATCAGGTAACCCATCTTCTGAATACAGCCGGGCGACATAAACATATGGTAGTGGCTGAGCCGGATCACGGCTGATTTCTGTCATCAGTAGTTTGACAGCTTCGTTCCAATCCCCTGTCTCTGCCAAAGCTTGAGCACGCGCATAAGGCGTTGGCATCAGCGGAAAGCTGGCTACGACCGAACGTCTGAAATCTGTTGCGTCCCAGAACTCTGCCCATCCCCACCCTTGCCGCAAATCTAGCACATGGATGTAGGCGGTATATGCTTCATCAAACATGCCAACCGCTTCATAGTACATACCGAGGTTGAGCCAGAAATCCTGGTATTCGGGTGCACGTTGTGTTGCCTGACGCATTGACTCGATAGCCTGGACAGACGCATCGCTCTGCCACAATAGCGCTGCCCGGTTAGCCCACCATGCGGCGTGGCACGGCTCCAGGCGCAGTGCATGATCGTAGGCCGAAATACCCTGCTCAAGCCATCGTTCATCCCCGGCATGAGCCGCCAACCCTGCCGCATAACCATATTCCGCCCAATAGAGAGCGACGTTTGGCTGTTCATGGCTCACTTCGCCCAACAGGTCAACGCCCGCCGCAAAATCCCCATCTAGCAACGCCAACTCACCACGGGTATAAGTTTCATAAACGCCTAACGACCACCAACCGCTGATCAGCAAGCTACTCCACAGAGCGATCACCGTGCCACCATAGGTGAGATGACACAACTCAGCGCGCGGTGATCTATGTCCCGATAATTCTTGCTGCCCAGGATCAACAGCCATATTCAGCAGCGCCAATGCAAACAACATCAACGCCGGCATCATGATAGTCATATCGGCCAGGCTGTGGACACCAACCACCGCCAGTGCTGAACAATACCCTGCCTGCTCACCGAATTCGGCAGGCGTATGCCGTTCGAGTAGCCGCCGTCTCGCGTGATACACGGCCATCCCTACAGTCACCACCAACGCAATCAATCCTGGCAAACCCAGCTCAGCCGCTATGTTTAGGACCAGGTTATGCGCATGAGAGTGGGCCTGGAGAGGGGGCACCGAAATGTCCTCTTGAAGCCGCAAACCAAAAGTGAACGGTCCACTGCCGGTCAGCGGATGATCGCGCCAGGTTTCAAGAGCAGTACGGAAGAATCCCAGGCGAGGCCCTAGATCGCGCCGAGGAGTCTGGAACGCCTGCACAGCAATGACCAGGCCAACAATCATTACTGCCAGGACAGCGACCATCACAAACACTGCCCCTGGCCGAGGGCGGAAACGAATCTGATGTGCGCGAAGCTCGGCCATCCATCCGCGATATTTCAGAAGTGCCCAAAACAGCCCCATACCAAACGCTGCCCCCAACCAGGCTCCGCGTGACGTGGTCAGAAACAGGGTAATGAATGCCAAACCGATCCACGCGCGCCAGACCACGCGGTGCAGCCTTCGTGGGCTAAATCTGTTCCTTGCCCAAACCATCGGAAGGCTGGCCGCCATCAAGGTACCCAACGCATTGGCATTTCCCAGGGTAGCCGACGGACGAGGCGTAACAAAGGCCACTGGCAAGTCGCGCAATCGCCACCAGGCAGGGAACCATGCCCATACCTGCACCACGGCCAACAACATCAATGGGACTGATGCAAATAGCACCGTATCGGCGATCCAATGAGCGGGCAACCCCCGGCGGCGAAGGTCAGTCAGGATCAGCCAGAATCCCACATAAAACCCGGCATACCAGGTCCCCATCAGCGTACGGGAAGTCAAGGTATTGAGAGTAGATACCCCATAGGCCGCCAGCCACAGCAGCAGCGCCAACCCCAGCACCGACCAATAACCGCTGCGCTGAGGCGCAATGAACAAGGTAAAAACCGCCCAGATAACCACACCCCCAGAGATTAACGCCAGAGAGAACCGGCTCAATGAGAGATTCACTATGCCAGTAAAAGTGCCGCCGATGATCAAGAGATAGGCACCCGTTAGCAGAGTCAGCGAATACAGGGCAAGCTGGCGATAATGCGATGAGCGATGCATCGGCTGCATGACAGAGACCTGGCCACGTGACCTAGTAAGCAACTTTACGCGGTCGATACTGGATGGCTTCGGCGAGGTGTACGACCTGGATCTCATCGCTACCGGCAAGATCGGCAATAGTACGGCTTAACTTGAGAATGCGGTGATAAGCCCGCGCGCTGAGCTGCATCTGGCGAAGCGTTGTGTTTAGTAATTGTTCACCGGCGGCGTCTGGCTTGCAGAACCGCCTGATCTCGCTCGGCCCCATATCCGCGTTGGCCTGCAAACGAGGTTCGTTTTGAAACCGGTGGCGCTGTCTGTCGCGCGCCATCTCGACCCGCTCGCGAATCTGCGCTGATGATTCGCCGCGTCGAGCATCGGTCAGCTTATCATAATCGACGCGCGGCACTTCCACATGAATATCCACGCGATCCAGTAGAGGGCCGGACAAACGCTGTTGATAGCGCCGAACTGTCGAGGCAGAACACGTACATTCGCGCACCGGATCGCCGTAAAATCCACACGGACAAGGGTTCATCGCGCCAACCATCATGAAATTGGCTGGAAAAGACAGCGTCACCCTTGCCCGGCTGATGGCCACCACTTTATCCTCAATCGGCTGACGCAACACTTCCAGCGTATGCTGCCCGAATTCCGGCAGTTCATCGAGAAAAAGCACCCCGCGATGTGCCAGACTGACTTCACCTGGACGCGGCCACGATCCGCCGCCGACCAGGCCGGCTTCACTGACGGTATGATGAGGCGATCGAAACGGGCGCACGCGGATCAGGGGTCTATCGCGCGGCAGCAGATCGGCCACCGAATAGATTCGGGTAACCTCAAGGGCCTCGTCGAGCGACATCGTTGGCAAAATGCCCGGCAGCGCCCGTGCCAGCAGAGTCTTGCCCACGCCGGGTGGTCCGATCATCAATACGTTATGAGCACCTGCCGCCGCAACTTCCAATGCTCTTTTGACGTGCTCCTGCCCCTTGACGTCTGCAAAATCAGTCAGGCCATCCAACCCCGGTGGTACCGACAGCTCTACAGGGTTGCGCACATATGGGGGAATAACCTGCAGGTCGTAGAGATGTTCGATCACCTGGCCCAAAGATCGAACTGGAATAACGTCAATCTCAGGTACAAGGGCAGCCTGGGATGCATCCTCCTCTGGCACAAAAATCTGCTCAAAGCCCGCCTGCCATGCACGGTGAGTCATGGGAAGCACTCCCTTGACATGGCGAACAGCCCCATCCAGCGAAAGTTCGCCAATAAATATCGACCCGGTCAACTTCTCCATTGGAGCCTGGTCGGTTGCCGCCAGTACACCAATCGCCATCGGCAAATCGTATGACGGGCCTTCTTTGCGTAAATCCGCCGGGGCAAGGTTCACCGTATACCGCTTGTTCGGGAACTTCAGGCCACTGTTACGGATCGCCGAACGCACACGTTCCCGACTCTCCTGAATAGCCGTATCGGGCAGCCCAACTACCGTAAAAGCCCCTGCCCCATAGGGGTTGAAATCAACCTCGACCTGGACGATCTCTCCATCCAACCCCACGACTGCACATGCATATACCGTCGCAAGCATGGCCGCTCCCCACGCAAAAGATTCAGAACCATCCACGTATTGAATTATGGATCACCCTGCCCTATCCTAGCGCAGATAGGCTAGACCGCACAATTAAAACGGACGGCGAATGGGCATCACAGGAAAAGACAGAGTAGCCCAAAGGCCGTTACACACCTATAATCTCGTGTGAATGACCCGCGCTCATGTAGGGAGTCTGCTGTGCCCACCGAAGATACCCTGGTCGAATTATTCGCCGTCCTGGCAGCCATTGTCGTGATGGGTGGCATCATCGTAGCCGCGAACCTGGCCGACCGTGACCACAACACGCGCCTGCGTCGGGCGGTCAAATGGAGTCTGATTGCCATCAACAGCCTGATCATTCTGTTGTATGGAGTGATGCAGCTTGCTCAGGGCTACTGGCCCGCCGACAACGCCACCGATCTCCCCAGCAAAACCGAGGCCTGGGCTGCCCTGGTTGGCTCACTGATAGTTGGAGGGCTGGCCATAGTGCTCACCAGTACTAATGCTCGTGCGCGCATTGCGGTTTTGTTCCCTCGCTCGCGTCCGGTCGATGCTGTACCAGGGAGTCCGCAGGATCGCGCCGTACCGTCCACCGTCGCCCAACAGGCTGTGCTTACCCCGCAGGAAGGGAAACCGCTGTTTCCGCAAATCCTGAATTACTACACCGACCCCGCACAATCAATGCCGCAGAGTTTCCAGCCCTCTGTTCAGAGATCACACACGAACAGAGCACCCAAAGCAATAGGGGCATGGATCACACGCGGCTTCGATCCGCATTCCTCCGTCCATCTGGTGGCGCTGGTGTTCGTAATTGATATGCTCGGCGTTCAGTTCATCGACTTCATCCTTGCAGGCGGACTGTCTGGAGTTGCGCAGAGCCTGGAGGGCAGCATCAACGGTTGGTCGCTGGCGATCAACATGCTGCCGCTGGTAGTGCTTCCGCTTTTGGGAGTCGGCTTTGCCACGCGGCGCGACGCACGCGCCACACTGGACCGACTCGGCGTCGGCATCCCTTCGCCGCAAGGATTAGTCGCGGCTGCCGGAATGACGATCCTGCTTTTCGCGTTCGTCGCCATCGTGTCTGCCATCTGGATGGGAGCGGTATCTGAGGAGACGTTCAAGGAGCAAACCGAAGCCTCTGACGCGTTAGCCAGCGGCGTGACCACGTTGGGATTGGCATTTCTACTGGCATTTGTCGCGGCAGTCGGTGAGGAGATTGCCTTCCGGGGTGCACTGCAACCTGTCTTGGGATTCTGGCCTACCGCGGTGGTTTTTGCCCTGACTCACGCGCAATACACCCTGACACCCGCATGGCTGATTATCTTCGGCGTCGCGCTTGGGTTTGGGTGGATTCGATACCGGTATAACACGACCGTCGCAATGATCACCCATTTCGCGTACAATTTTATCCCGCTGGCGCTTGCCCTCTACGCACCGGAACAGGCCATCGCGCTGTTCATGAAATGATAGAGCTTCCGGCGGCTCGCAGTCTCTAGTGAGCCGCCGGAACAAGCGGCAGATCATTCGCCAGATGCTGACTCTTCTGGTTTGCCGGGCACACAGTGATGCTCACGGCAGCGCGCTTCGTAGGACTCAGCCGCCCCCACCATAATGATGGGATCGTTGTATCCGGCAGGTTGACCATTGACCAACCGCTGAGTGCGACTGGCACTTTCACCGCAGACCATGCAGATCGCGTGCAGCTTCTGAACGTCGTCCGCCACACTCAACAGGGCGGGCATCGGCCCAAACGGCTCACCGCGAAAGTCCATGTCCAATCCCGCAAGGATCACGCGAATTCCTCGCCTGGCCAGCTTCGCCGTCAATGGAACAATACCGTCATCAAAAAACTGCGCCTCATCGATCGCAACCACTGTTGTATCCGGCTCGACCAATGCCAGAATGGCTTGAGAATCGGCAACCGGCATAGCCTCAAAATCCTGCCCGTTGTGCGATGTCACTCGCTCGATAGAGTAACGTGTATCGACTTGCGGCTTGAATACCTGGGTTTTCTGTCGAGCAATTGTTGCTCGGCGCACACGCCGGATCAGCTCCTCGGTTTTGCCACTGAACATACTGCCGCAGATCACTTCAACTTGCCCGGTATGATGTTTCATGGCTCTCTCTTTCTCTCCCCTGCCCCGACACAAAAACAGGGCAGGTCGAATGATCCAACCTGCCCTGTGCTCTCCATCTGAAAACCCTGAATCAGGCCTCTTCGTAACCCGGCACCGTGTAACCACGCTGGCGCAGCAGGCGTTTGGTGTCGGCCAGCACCTTGCGTCCGATGCCTGAAATATCGAGGATTGCCTGATCGCCACCTTCTTCGAGGCGCTTAAGGAAATCGCCCACTACAGCGATGCCATTATCGATGTAGATATTGGCATATCGCTTCTCAAGCCCAATTTCCGAAATCGTGAGATCGGGCGAGGTACGTTCCTGCTCGCGCGATTCGATTTCGGCAATGCGCTGGTCGCGGACGCGCAGACGCTTCATGAAGCGATCAACCTGTCCCTCGGTGTCCACGATGCGCTGCTCGCCCGTGAAGAACGGGTGACAGGCCGAACAAACATCCGTCCGAATTTCCGGCACTGTCGCACCTACGGTCCACGTATTTCCACACGCGCAAATCACGACAGCTTCGGGATACCACTTGGGATGAATACCTTCACGCATGTTTTGTTCCTTCAACCTTTCAGCCACGGTTCCCCAGAATGCGTGCTGGGGGGATGCGTAGCAGATGATGATGTATTTTGGCTCAGCCGCGTTTAGGCCTGCGCCTGAGGCAATTCAGGATAGACGTGGACCCGTTTGCGATCGCCCTTGTAGGTCTCGAAAACTACATAGCCCTCAGCAGTCGCGAACAGCGTATAATCACGCCCCATGCCAACATTCTCGCCCGGATGGAATTTGGTACCACGCTGACGGACGATGATGTTGCCGGGGATTACTTTCTCGCTGCCAAAGCGCTTCACGCCGAGCCGCTTGCTCTGGCTGTCGCGCCCGTTCTTAGTTGAACCGCCACCTTTTTTGTGCGCCATTGTCGTGCTCCTCTATCGCTAGATTCCGGTGATGCCGTCGATGCGCAGCCGGGTATAGTATTGCCGATGCCCCCGGCGATGACGATACCGGTTCTTGGGCTTATATTTCCACACAAAGATTTTGCGGTCGCGCAGTTGCTTGACCACCGTCGCTTTCACGACGGCCCCTTCGACCACAGGCTGGCCGATTTTCGGCTCGCCCTGATCCGGCGCAACCAGCAGGACATCGGTCAGTTCAACCGACTCGCCTTCTTCAAACGGCAGGCGTTCAACATCGATTTCCATGCCAGGCTCGGCACGATACTGCCGTCCGCCAGTTCTTACAACAGCATACATTCGCGTGTCTCCAATCTTCGCTTCACCACCACTGGTAGCAGCACTCAACCAGCGCCCCAGAGGGGAAAATTGGCGTGAAAAGAAAGTCCCAGCACGGCCAGGACATCAGGAGGTTATTATAACGGCCCCTCCAGGCAGCGTCAATGGCGGTTTTCGCTCAGACACATGGTCAATGGTAGGATCGCACAGGCTAAGCGGTGGCCAATTGCCTATCCCCCAATCCAATTTATAGCGGTATGATTCTGCGCGAGGTGATTATGGACCATCTTTTGCATACAATCTCGCTGCTGGCAATCATGCCCCTGTTGGCTCTCGCAGGTTGTGCTCCAGAACCGCAAACCCGATCCGACACTCCCGCAGATATTATTGCCTCGTCAACGGCGACCTTCGGACCGGGCGGCATACTGGCCCCAACCCCGCTGCCCCCGTCCGAAGAACTACCTGCCACCCCCGGCACAAAAACCTGGCCCGATTGTTCCGAAAGACAGGGGGGAGCGGCTCGACAATATCAGGTCAACGCGGTGGTAGATTGGGCAAACCATTCCATCTCTGCCGAGCAGCAGATTGTATTCCATAACACCAGTACCAAATCGCTGGGTCGGTTGGTGCTCACTGCCGAACCCAATCAACTGGTCGGTCAGTTCACCATGAAACGGGTAACCGATCATGACGGCAAAGCTCTGGCATACACGCTAGACGGTTCGCGGTTGACCATCCCGTTGAATTACGCGCTGCCGCCAAACTGCGCGGCTATGCTCACACTGGATTTTGAACTCGTCCTTTCCCCTGTACGTGAGGGATATCAGTGGGGCCGCCTGGGATATCTCGGCTATACTGATCGACAGTTAAACTTGGGAATGTGGCTTCCACTGGTAGCCGCCTATCACCCTTTTGAGGGGTGGCTTACGCCGACCAACGGCAGCACCGGGGAACATTTTGCGCTGGAGATCGGCGACTTCGACATCTCGCTCGAAGTCACCAACGCCCCCGAATCCCTACAACTGGCTGCACCGGGGCGTGTCACACAAAAGAGTAGCGCAACATGGCATATCACTTCGCAGAATGCGCGGGAAGTGGCGCTTTCTCTCTCAACTCAGTATTTCCGCCTCAACACCAAGTCACCATCGGGCGTTGAAGTGCAGGTCTATTACCTCTCATCACCCGGTCTCACACTCGACGCACCGCGTCACGTCTTGCATTCCGCTACTGATGCGTTGGCCCTATTTGAGGACTTGTTTGCCCCTTATCCTTATGACACCCTGACCATTGTCCAGGGCGATTTTCCCGACGGCATGGAGTTCAGCGGACTGGTGTTTGTCAGCGACGACTGGTTTCGGATGTGGCAAGGAATCCCCAATGACTGGCTCACGCTAATCACGGTGCACGAAGTAGCTCACCAGTGGTGGTACGCTTTGGTAGGCAGCAACCAACAGCGTTTTCCTTACCAGGACGAAGCGCTGGCGATATATAGCGAACTACTCTTTTTGGAGCGATATTATCCCGATTACATTCCCTGGTGGTGGAGCTTCCGGGTTACCAGTTACGATCCCCAGGGTTTTGTGGATACTCCGGTCACCGGGTTCGACAATGTGCGCAGCTATATCAACGCTGTCTACCTACGTGGAGCGCTCATGCTGCAAGCCGTGCGTGACACACTGGGCGACACGGTTTTTTTCACCTGGCTCCACGTCTACGCTGAACGCATGGCGGGTCAGCTCGCCGATCCATCCGACTTGTGGGGATGTCTAGGTGCCGAGAACTATGCCGCCACCCGCCCTATCCGTGATACCTTTTTTGCGCACACCGATCCGGTTGCGATGCCCTTTCCGACTAATGTCCCCTGACACCCAATGAGTTCCCTATGATCCTCAAAACCAAACGCACCCTTGAACCTTTCTATACCACCCACCTGCCCCACGCCTATCAGCGGCTGAGATCAAATCGGCGCCGATGGGGATGTCTGCTCGGCTGCCTGGCTGTGCCGGCGTTCATGTGCTCATGCACACTGGTATGGCTGTTCCTTTACCTGCTGTTCCCTCCCTCTCCAACGGATATCGTGATCATGGGACTTGATGCCCGCCCCGGAGAGGGCTATCTCACGCGCGCAGATACAGTCGTCCTGATGAATGTCCACGCAGCCAAGCGCGACGTGACCATGCTCTCGATCCCGCGCGATGTCTTCATCTGGGTTCCCGATTATGGGGAACAGCGCATCAATACGATCAATGCTCTGGGTGAACAAGAGCGGGCTGGTGGTGGCCCCTTATTAATGGCTGCCAGTTTGAACGAAAGCTTTGGGATTGAGATCGATCGATATGTTCGCGTGGATTTCGGTGCATTCACCGAACTGATCGACGCAGTAGGTGGTGTGGATATCGAAGTGCCCAAGTTGATCATCGACTATGAGTACCCAACGCTCGACGGTGGCACGATGACCGTCCAGTTCGATCCGGGCAAAGAGCACATGAACGGAGAGCGTGCGCTTCAGTATGCGCGCATCCGGCACCAGGATGATGATTATCAACGCGCGGCACGCCAACAGCAGGTTATAGACGCCTTGGTGAAACGTCTGGCCAGCCCTGCCGGCATGGTGAGATGGCCGCAGGTCTGGCATGTCCTTCAGCGGCGCATCGACACCGATCTGAATAGTTGGGATTTGTTTCGCCTTGGACCGGCCATTGCAATGGGATGGCCAGGGAAGGAACAGCGTGTACTGCAACGTGAAGATTTGATCGGTATGGCGGCAGGATATTGGCGACCTGATTATGACAAGCTCATCCCGTGGATCGAGGAACACTTCGATTAGGGACTAAGAGGAATAGCGCGTGATGTTGAAGAGCGAAACTCTGCGATGTTCCATGAATGGAGATGAAACGCGCAGAGTTTCGCTGCTACAAACACTCATCTTCAGGACTGCTTGAGTTCTTCAATCACTCGGGGATACACCCCTTGCCAGGCGCTTGCATCACGAGTGAACTTGGTGATCTTGATGTCTGCGAATTGAGGGAATAAGTCCATCAAGATTTGGGGGATTTTATCCCACACATCCTGGCGCAAGACATTTTCGAGGCGGGCTGCGTTGTTGCCTGCCCATACCCACCGTTGACGCAACTGCTCGGCCTTGATCCAGTAATCCCGCTTTTCCCACACTTCCGCCGATGCTTCGATACCCTCATCGATCTCGCGCAGGCATAGCAGCAGCAACGCCGCCATATCTTTGGCCTCATCGTCCAGGGTCGCTTTTTGACGGAGGTGGCGCAGAAGTTCGGCGGCAGTGCGCATGAGCTGGCTGCGCTGCTTGCCCGGACTGTTGGTATTGACCACACGACTCATCGCTGATGGACTCCCATGCAATACAACACACATCAACCCGCGTTCACTGCAACCTTACTGGCAGTTTGTTTTTGTGTCAAGCCGCAAGTGTTCGAAGAGGAGAACGAGAACCCCAAAACAGGTCTTCTTGGGGGCACTCACATGTCTCACGAGGCAATACCAGGAGCCGAGTCCGTCGCAAGCAATAAGGCGAGGTCAATTTCATAAGTCGATTTGGGTAAAACATGTAGGGCAAGATAACCCTGTTGGCGCTGAGCCAACAGGCTGGCCACGTAAAGTTGCATTCGGTGTAGTTTGGGCCGTCCAGACTCGCTAAGGTCGCGCGGATGCATCATCTGGAACAACATCACAGCATCATCTTTGCTGAGGTCAGGGGCCTTGTGTCGGATCACCAAGTGAGCCTGAGCAGCATTATACGTCAAAGTAATGAGGACTCGTTCGTCGGGTGGGCTTTCGACCAGGGCGAACTCAACCAAGATATCGAGCACACGATATAACGCAGGAGGAGCGAGGCGAACCAGCGGGGCATCTTCTGGACCGGTCTGGAACAGGATTCGGTCAGCCGAAAGACGGTGTTTGGCATCCGCCAACCAGCGCTGCACGGCGCTGCTGAGCGAAGCCGACTCCACTTCAAACGCCTGCAAGTTCGCTTCCAGAAACAGAATGTCTAGCGCGATCTGCGTGTAAGCCGTGAGATCGTTCGCATTCTTGATGATATGCCGCAAAAACTCCTCTTGCTCCTCGCCTGAAAGAGAGTCGCGATTGTTGTACATCAACTCAGCAAATCCCAAAATCGTGCTCAGCGGCGTGCGGAGGTCATGCGAAATCATGCTCAAGAACGATTGTTTTGTGAGGTCTGCTCCCTGACCGGAGGCTTCGCGGATCACCGTGATAGTTCCTATAAACTTTCCCTCATCATGTAAGGGGATCTGCTGCCAGGTCAAGCGCTGCGAGGGCTGCCGACGCACTACCAGGTTTCCCCACCGCACCTGCTCGGATCGCACAGCCATTTTGAGCAGCGTGGCGAGTTCGGGAATAGTATCCCCAGTCACTTTAAGCAGTTCATCCACTGAATTGGGAACAGCATCGAGGTACAACAAGCTCTTCAAGCTCGGGTTAAACATGGAAATCGTGCCGTCAGGCTCGACAACCAGCACCCCCTCGCTCGACATGCTGGCCCAGGCATCCAGACTCAACGTGCTTACCGGTTTCATGACATCGCCCGCTTTACATGGCTATTGGATGCGTCATGCTTGTTCTACATTAGTCTAGCATGGACGAGTTTGCTATAAAAAAAGAATATAACACTATCGCAGCTTTGCGTGTAGATCGTTACAACCTTTCCGGCAGTCACCTCGATGAAGTTTGTCTTGCTGCGGTTTGCCGGTCTATTCTATGCTATTATCTGCATTGGATTTTCAAGCTATGGAAACCATGCATGACCGAATTTCTGCTAATCCGTCACGCGATCAACGATTGGGTGAGCACCGGGCGTCTTGCGGGCTGGACACCCGGCGTGCATCTGAATGCCGAAGGAAAGTCGCAAGCGATTGCGCTGGGAGAGCGCCTGGCACAAGTCCCATTGACGGCTATATACACCAGCCCGCTCGAACGCACCAGAGAGACCGCCGAAGCTATCGTCAGTCACCATCCCACGCTTACCGTGCAATCTCTTGACGAGGTGGGTGAAATACGCTTCGGCCAATGGCAAGGCGAGAAACTCAGCCGCTTGCGCAAAGAAACACTTTGGAAAATCGTTCAGGTCTATCCCAGTCGCGCTCATTTCCCCGGCGGTGAAGCGATCAGGCAAGCCCAGGCACGCGCAGTGGACGCGCTGGAAGCGTTGGCAAAACAATATCCCAAAGGCCGAATCGCTGTAGTATCACACAGCGACATCATCAAGCTGATTGTCGCTCATTTCTTGGGTGCGCATATCGATATGTACCAGCGCATCGAGATTTCGCCTGCTTCGTTGACCATTATTCATCTGGGATACGATCGCCCAACCATTGCCAAAGTGAACGATACAAGCCACCTGCTCCACCTGCCGGCACACCGATCTCCCGCTCCCGGTGTTTGGGGTCGCCTGCGAAGGATGTTGAGCTAAAGACGGTGGCATCACTAGCTCATGCTGCAGAAAAGGACAATTTCGCTATGCCAGATATCGAGATCGAACTAGACCCCGTTGATTTCATCACGGTGGGCACTGTGGGACCCAAAGGACGCCGGGTGTTTTACTTGCAGGCCGGCAAAGGTGATCAACTGACCACCCTGATCATGGAAAAACAACAGGCGAAATCGCTTGGTGAGGCTATAGTTGATCTGCTGGAAGGACTGGCCCAGAGGTATCCAGAACGTACGCTGTCTGGGCAGACTTCTGGCTCACCCAACATGGCGCTGCGCGATCCGCTGGAACCGCTGTTCCGCATCTCGCAATTGGGTCTGGGCTACGACGAAGAACGCGACATGTTTGTTTTGGTTGCCCAGGAACTCGTGCTCGTGGATGAAGAGACCGATCAGGAACCACAACCGCGCGTTGTCCGTATGTGGGCAACCCGTGAGCAAATGCATCTGCTCAGTGAGCACACTGAATCCGTGGTGAAGAAGGGTCGCGCCGATCCTAAAACGAACGGGTATATGATCTACTACTGGACCTAATGACCGACCAACCTAACCCAACCTCTTCCGCCCAGAACCAATCGCCCGATGAATCACCCTCACGGGCGGTTGAATTGGCCCGTGTTGAATTGTTGCTTGCTCACGGCACCATTGATAACGTCTATGGTTCAACCGTGTATGGTTCGAATTATGCGTTGCTTGTCTCCGTCCATGATGATGAACTTCAGACCGCCGCCATTTACAAGCCCCAACGCGGTGAACGCCCGCTATGGGATTTTCCCAATGGAACACTGTGCTACCGCGAGGCCCTCGCCTATACCGTCTCCGAAGTCCTGGGCTGGCATCTTGTTCCCCCAACAGTGCTGCGCACCGGTCCACATGGATTAGGATCGCTGCAATTCTTCATCGAGCATAATCCGGAGATCAATTACTTCTCCCTGGATGACAGGTTCATTGATCAACTGCAGCGGTTTGCATTGTTTGACGCGGTGATCAACAATGCTGACCGCAAAGGCGGGCACGTGTTGATGGATCGTCACGGTAAACTGTGGGGAATCGATCACGGCCTGACCTTCCACCCACAGCCGAAACTTCGCACGGTTATCTGGGAGTTCGCTGGCAGCCCTATTGACGACTCCCTGCTCTCTGATATCGCTCACCTGCGCGACCAGTTGGTCCAGTCGGACTGTGCCCTGTGCGTTCAGATTCGGGAACAACTCGGTAGCGAAGCGCTTGACATGCTGCTGCGCCGGATCGAACGACTGCTTGAACGGAAGACCTACCCTCAACCGGGACCAGGCCCCAACCACCCCTGGCCGCCCATTTAACCGCCAATTTGTGGGATTGTTGGAAAAAACAAGGGAAGCAGTGCGTGCAGCTTCCCTTGTTTTGCTGTTGTGCGTTGTTGCGTCCTTCAACTCAAGGGAGTTCTCCCAGAGTTGGAGGAGTCGGACTGGGCACAGGGGTATCAGTCGGCGTTGGTGTGAATGTAGGTGTGTTTGTTGGTGTTGACGTCGCGGTCGGCTCCGGTGTGCGCGTGGGTGTATTGGTCGGACGCGGAGTTGCACTCGGCAAGGGAGTGCGAGTAGGGGTTGCGGTTGGAGCCTGGCCGCCGCTTCCCTGGATCCGAATATCCGCAAACAAAGCCTCAATCTCGGCTGCCTGATCCGCGGCGAGCTGTTCCTCCAGGCGCTTGAGGACTCCCACACGCTGTATGAACGGCTCGTCTACAAATGGATATCCGTATCTCTCATTCCAATAAAGCACCCATTCATATTCCACCAACGCGGCTGTCGGGTTTTCAAGTCTCTCTAACAGCAGACCTCGGAAGTAGTGATCAACAGCATTCTCGCGCAGCTGAATCGCCCGGTCAATGTCCACCAATGCCTGTTGGAAGGCCGCCATCCGCTCTTCGTCGGTCAGCAGTGCCTGTCGGCGTACCGTCTCCCAATAGCGCGCCTGTGCACGATAGCTAAACGCCTTCGCCTGTTGACTCGGATCAGTCAGCCGCAGGACAAAATCGTCCGTCAGCAGGTTAAGCGCACCATCATAATCACAACTGAAGGTCACCGCATCGGGATAGAAAGTGCAGGTTTCCACCAACAGTCCGATCCTCTCAAGCTGGTAGGTCGGGCTGTTGACGCCAAGATAGTTGATAAGGGTATCCAACTGGTTTTTTGCCTGCACATAATCCTTCTGCCAGAATGCAATATCGATCAGGTCCTGTACTACATCAGGATCAATCCGGTTATCTACGCTGGCGACCTTTTCTAGGTCGCTGCGGGCCAGGTCAATCTGCCCATGGTCCAGGTACAGCTTGCCGCGCGTGCGATACGCCTGGTCAATAATCGGGCGCGCACTTTCGGGCAGGCTGTCCTCCACACTCAGGAGCCGTGTCAACGCAGTCTCGGCCAGGGAAATGTTTCCTTCACCGATACGCGCCTGCGCAAGGAGCAGGTAGCCGGACGGCTCACCGGGATAGTATTGGAGCAGCGTCTGCGCACTGCGAACCGCCAGCCCATAATACTGGAGCTGTCGATCGGTTCCCGGCTCAGATTGTGCTGCTTCGGACAGATATACCTGCGTCTGGAGCTTCAAGGCGGGCAAAAGTGCAGGATCGATGTACAATGCCTGACCAAGATATGACAATGCCGCCAGCGGCTGGTTGTCGGCCATCTCCACTTCAGCTGCCACCAGCAGCAAGTTCGTGTTAACGGTGGTTTCGCGCATTGCCTGCGTAATGGTAGCCCGTGCCGCCGCAACAGCGCCCTGAGCCAGTTCAGCGCGAGCTTTTGTCACGCTTGCCATCACCAGGCGCGGGTCTTGTGTCAACGCCTGTGCACTCCAATTAATCGCCTCATCGGACGCCGGGTCCTGGGCATAGGCAACCTCGGCCAGCCCAACCAGCAGCAGCGGGTCACCCTGGCATGACGCATAACCGCGCTGTCCTTCCTGGTCATACGCTTGTTTGAGGAGACGGCTGGCCTGGGCATAGTTCTGCTGTGCAGCCAGACTCAAAGCTTCGTAATACACAACCGAGGCATAGCACTCCGGTGCAGATCGCTCTCGCTCTTCCGCAAGGATCGAAGCGGCGCGTTCATAATCTCCAATGGAATAGAACTCTACCGCATTCCCACCCACTCCAACGACATTCGGGTTAACCGGGGGATAGATCGCGGTTGGGCTGGCCAGCCCAAAGGGATCGCCGGGGGCACCCAATCCAGTCGGCTCACGTGTCGCGGGTACCGCCATATCCTCTGGGAATGGTGTGGGAGTCGGGCCACCTAAGGTAGGGGTCAATGTCACCGTTGCCGTCAAAGTCGGGATACGCGTGGGTAAAAGGGCGACCTGATCCTCGCTCTCAAACAAGCCGAGATTCTGCACCGCGTAGACGATTCCGGCAGCCACCAGCAAAACAACCATCGCCGCAGCCGCATACGTGATGCGCTTGAGGCGTGCTGCACCGCGCTCACCATATCGACCGCGTCCCCGGTGTGTCCACTGGATGCCCAGGGTATCGGCAGGTTCTGGCTGATAATGGCGCAAAAATTCATCAAGCTCCGCCTGAAGCTGTGCATAACGAGAATCGGCGAGGATCGGCACAGTAGATGGTGGAGACATCGGAGCCGCAGCAGCCGACGCCGACGCTTCCTGTGAAGGTTCTCGTTTCAAGGCAGACTCACCTGCCAGAGCCTGCATCCCTTTGAGGGCATACTCATTGTCCGGGTTGATCGCCAGCAGTTGTTTGAGGCAAAACAAGCGTTCCCGGTTGTCTTTAGCGACACTGCTCAACCACAGCCAAGCCGTCTCATTCCGGGGATCATGGCGAATAACCTGCTGGAAAAGTTCACGCGCCGTGTCGGGCTGATTCGCCCGCGCAGCCTGAATGCCGCGCTGCAAAAGATTCTTGACCTGATCCTGACCCATACGCGCCCTACCCTTTGCAAGCAAATGATGAGGTCATTGTACAACAACATCGTCTGTGTTCCAATTCGCCCCAGGCACAGGGAACGCTATACTTTCTGATTAAGATCCGACACTTTTCGTTTTTCGCTCAGCAGGATTACAAACGATGACTGAAACCTGGCGATTGTTTATCGCGCTCGAACTCCCGACCGACATTCGAACAACACTTGGTACTCTACAAAACCAACTACAGCGAAAGGTGCCGCCACATACGGTGCGTTGGACAAAGCCCGAAGGGACGCATCTGACGCTGAAGTTCCTGGGCGAAGTCCCCGTGACTCAACGCTCCACTCTGGAGCAGGCATTAATGCAGGTTGCAGCGGATCACCTGCCATTCAGCCTCCAGACCGGCTCGCTGGGGTGTTTCCCAAACACCGCGCGGCCTCGCGTGGTTTGGTTGGGTCTCCAGGGCAATCTGAACGCACTGGTGGCTCTGCGAGATGCTGTCGAAGCGCGAATCGCTCCACTCGGTTATCCCACAGAGAATCGCCCCTTCAGCCCACATCTGACGTTGGGCCGGGTACAGCCGGAGGCTGCCCGAACTGACGTCCAGCATCTTGGAAACCTAATCGCGACCCATCTTGCACCAAACTTACAAACGTGGAGCGTGTCGCATGTCACATTGTTTCGCAGCGAACTGCGCCCCAGTGGTGCTGTGTATACGGCGCTGTGCCAGGCCGCTTTGCGCCTTCCTTGACGCGAATCAACGCGCGCTGACACGCCATCCGACTCATGGTAAAATACAGGACATGATTGACGCGACAATTCACTAGTTAAGGAGGCCGTACCCCTGGAACCCTTTGAGTTGGCACGCATCATTGTTGACCTCGCCTCAGACAAAAAAGGCGAGAATATTGTACTCATGGATATGCGCAACATCTCCCCGATCACCGATTTTTTCATCATCGCGAGCGGTGGCAGCGACCGACAGTTGAAAGCCATCATCGAACATATCGGCGAAGAGACCAAGCGTACTTACAACATGCCGGTGTGGCACGTAGAGGGTGATCCAGAGGGCGGCTGGGTCCTGATGGACTATGGTGACGTTGTTGTGCACGTCTTTTTGCCCGAAAAGCGGTCCTATTATGACCTCGAAGGTCTCTGGCGAGACGCGCCGATCCTGGTCCGCATTCAGTGATCTCCCCGGCTAACAGAAGATTTCCTTTCAACAAAAACGCGAGGCGTCTTGTAGGACGTCTCGCGTTTGATGACTCGGATAATATGCGCTTATCTCAATTGGACAAGAGCCAGGGGTCGAGGACTCGTTCCCAATCCAACAGCTCACCCTCAGCGAACCACAGCTTAAGTTCGCGCTCAGCGCTCTCTACGCCGTCCGACCCGTGAACCAGGTTGCGCCCCTTGGTGATTCCCAGGTCGCCCCGAATAGACCCCGGTGCAGCCGCAACCGGGTCGGTTTTGCCGATGGTCTCCCGTGCAGCTTGAACAGCATTGGGACCCTCTAGCGCCATCACCACGACTGGCGACGAGGTAATGTAGTTTAGCAGCCCTTCGTAGAAGGGCTTGCCCAGATGCTCTGCATAGTGTTTTTCTGCCAGGGAGCGGCTGGCCTGCATCAGCTTCATGCCGACGATTTTCAGCCCCCGTGTCTCAAACCGACGAATGATCTCCCCGATCAGGCCGCGCTGAACCGCATCCGGCTTGACAATAATGAGTGTGCGTTCCACGAGTTTTCCTGCCTTCCCACATTGAAAATCAACCACGTGACAACAAGTGGGCCAGGTTGTTCGACCCGGCCCAAGATCACCAGTTCTACCAAAGAAGCCGCACACCGTCCAGGTTGCGTTTGCGAAAAAGCAGTTTTACAGCTGATCAAGGGCACTCCGGTAAGCCTCCAGCGCTTCCCGAAGCATTCCCTTTCGCATATAGGTATCACCCAACAACCGGCGAATACGCGGCTCGTGCTCATGCTCTTTTACCAGATCGCTCAGGTCCGTTCCGATGTCTGGCAAAAGCTGCGCCACTTCAATCAAAGCCTCATACTGATCCAGACTTGCCTCAAGCTCATGGCTGGTACGCAGTGCCCTGGCCAGTGCCAACCGCGTCGCGTGGTCGTTTGGATTTTGCTCCAGGCGTTGGCGATACTGCCCAAACAATTCCCCTTGCGGCAAAGGCCGGGCCACCGGTGCAGAGACTTCGGGCGATACACTGCTCGTCACAGGCCGGGGCTGTGGGACCTGGGCTACAGGCGCAGGTGCGGGACGCTCAGAAACGGGCGGTTCGCTGACAGGCTCAGGCGGCATATTCAACCAGCCCAAATCGTCGGCAGGAACATCAACCGCTTCGGTCAACCAAACGGGCATGTCGAAGGAATCAGATGGAGCGATAACGTCAGCGCTTTCGGTCAGCCAGGAGGGAATTTCGTCATCTATACCGACAGGAGCCCGTTTCTCCGGGGCTTCGGCTAACCAATCAGGCACATTGATCGGCACCGCCTCCGAAAGATCAGCGGTCTCGATGATTTGCGTGGGCAACATGATATCGTCATCCGACGCAAGAGCAGCACGTTCGGCGATGGCCGCATCCAGCAGGCTGTCTACTTCCTGGCGCAGCGCCTGCGTGTACCACTCCGGCTCGCTATCATCACCCGCCAGCTTGCGCTCATATTCCGAATCAAGCGCCTCGGCCAACTGGTCATATTCCACCCCCAGAGCGGAATCAGGAGCAAACAGATCGGCAGTTTCGGCGATTACTCCCGTATCCAGCGTAGCGGCGGCTTCTTCATCGCTGATTTCGGCCCACAAGCTGTTCACGTCGCTGTCAAAAGGTACGGCGGCGACTCCGGCTTCCTGCTGCGCAACCATCCCATCTAGCCAATCCTCAGCCGGGATCGCGCTTGCCTCACCCACTGCACTTTCGGCAAACAGCGCTTCACCCTCAGCCTCTGATGCCGCCCGCATATCTTCTAGCCACGGAGGAAGCTGTCCAGGAGCCGCCGGGGGCACTTCAGCCGGCTCGAGATCAGCCATCTCGTCCATAACCTCTTCGGCTTCCTGGCGAACACTCGCCAGTTTGGCCGCCTGGCGTTTGAGCCATTCCAGTTCTTGCTGCGGGGTAAGCTGCCCATGCGCCTGGGCATAGGCAATTTCGTCGTCGGTCATGCCCGCCAGGATATCGTCAACCTCAGCCTTCACCTGGCCAAGAGCTTCCGACTCTCGCGCCGCTGCACCAAACAGGTCCAGCGCACCGGTATCCGGCTCTGCGGCCAGATCGGCCAGCCAGGCCAACGATTCATCAACCGGTTCACCGACTACATCCGCCACTTGCGCGGCCTCCGGCTCGAACGACAACCCCAGGTCAGGTTCACCAGCGAACAGGTCAGTCTCGCTGGCGAGGGCAGCTTCCGCTTCGTCCGCGGCTTCCGTCAGGAAGCTGTCGCCAAAGGCCGAAAATGCCACATACCCTGGCTCATCAATGACCGTCTCTTTGGGAACTTCTGGAATTTCAAGGGCAGCCGAAGTAGTCAGCTCTTCAACCTTCGCTCCCTGACGCTTGGCCAGACTTTCCAGCCATTCCATCGGGTCGACACCATCGAGCATCGCCTCGGCTTCTTCGAGGATACTCGGTTCCTCATATGATGTTTCAAACGATGGCGCCATTTCCTCTTCAAGTTGAGGTTCGGGTTCAACCGCGATTTCAGCTACCGGTTCAGACACCGGGGCTTCCTCAACCTTACGAGGACCACCTGCCACCACATCGTAAGGAACATAACCTGGTTCGTCGATCACCACATCCGCTGGCGGCTCTTCGATCTCCAGGTCCGCCGAGGTGGTCAACTCTGCAACATTTGCCCCCTGACGCTTGGCAAGGCTCTCCAGCCACAGCATCGGGTCCATTCCCCCCAGAGGGTCTTCAGCATCGGTACCGCCTGCTTCCATTACCAGGTCGGCTTCCAATTCAGGCTCAGCTTCTTCAAACATGGTTTCGGCCTGCGGAACATACTCTTCGGGTTCCTGAGCTACTGCCTCGACTTCTTGAGCCACTGCCTCAGTATGTTGAGGCATGGCCTCGGCGAAGATGTCTTCAAATTCCCCAACCGCGGCCAAAAACTCGGCTGTATCATCCTCGGCCACTGCCATCGGTTCTGGCAGCTCCGTCTCCGATTGAGCCGAAAGGGAATCTAGCCACCGCATCGGATCAGTCCCAGCAGCAGCAATTTCTGGTTCCGGCTCGAATGACGGGCCGGATTCCAGTTCGGAAATGAGATCGGGCAATTCGTCCGCGCCCATTTCCATCGGCACCGGCTCTGTCGGCACCGGCTCCGTTGGCACCGGCACGGGTGCAGGTTCGGCTGCCTTAGGCGTGCTGGCCGGTTTTTCCTTCTCACTGATGGAATAGGGAACGTAACCCGGCTCATCGATCACAACGTCGGGTGACACTTCGGCGATCTCAAGATCGGCGGCAGTCACAAATTCCTCAGGTTTTGCCCCCTGGCGTCGGGCAAGGCTTTCCAGCCATGCCATCTGTTCTTCGGGAGACATGCTGTCGAAATCGGGGAACTCATCGCCCGTAGAGTTTGGGGGCGGTACCATACGACATCCTCCTCAGGGCGTCACAATAACTCGCGCACTGTACACTCGTTGCAGTCAGGAACCAACCTAGGGTGCATCTTCATCGTCCTCAAGGGCGTTCCGCAGCCATTCCGGCGGATCATTGGAAAGCCGCGAAGACGATCGCGTTTGGCCCGACGAAGTCTGATCCTTAGGGGTCCGCAGCCATGCAGGGGTCACATCATCAAACGTGAACCCAGCATCGCCTTCATCTTCCTCATCGGCAAACAAATCCTCGTCAAACTCCCAGTCTGCCTTATCAGAAACGACGCTCCTAGTATCTGTCAGATCGTCGGCGTGCGCAACCTGATCTTGCCCTGTCATAGGCTCCTGCGAATACTGACCATCTAACTCACTGAAGAGTGCATCCAGTTCATCCTCGCCTGCATGTTCAGCAAGCACGGAGTCACCGACAGCTAATTCATCGGGGACTTCCTCAACTGCCAGCCAGGACACCTCCTCACTTTCACCAGCAACCATTAATTCGTCACGCATTGCCGATTCCGAGTAGGCGGTCTTTTCGGCATCATATTCGTCAAACAAGGCATCGAGATCGCCTGTATCACCTGGGGCGCTAATGGGGACGGCTGGAGCGGCATCACGCGCCTGAGCCAACCAATCAGGCACTCTGGCCGCCTCTGCGGCTTCGCCCCCCTCGGTGAACAAGCTGGCAGCATCCTCAGCGGTGCCAGTCAATTCGGCGCTCACATCCGGGGCTTCGACTCCAAACACACCAGGGTCCAGATCGACGGAAGCTGAACTGGTGATCGCTGCGAGCCAGCCGGGTATCTCTCCTTCTCCCTCGATTAGCTCGGTAGCCTCAGCTTCGCCCCAGACAGGAGCTTCTTCTGGCTCAATCTCTTCCACTTCCGCCTGGCCCTGATCCTGGCCACTCATATCTTCCACCCCAACCTCTGCAGGCTGTTCGTCTTCAAGCCCAAGGTCGAGATCGCGCAGCGATACGTTGACCGGTTCTTCGATTTCCTCGTCTGTCAAAAGCGTTTGATCCCCGGAGAATGCCGCCATCCACGATGGCAACTCGTTCGGTTGGAGCACCCCGGTTTTTTGGGCGGACTGATATTCGGGAACCTGATCCGGGCTTCCCGCCGCAAAGGGATCATAGACCGCATCCAACTCATCAAGCTGACTCTCCACCGTCATTTCCTCTGCAGCCGGTTCAAAAGCTACAGATTCACTCTGCACCGGAACCTCTTCATCTACCTGCAAACCCCCATCGCCCGCTTGTGTCTCGTCGCGGTCAACAAACCATCCGCCCGTTTCTTCCTGAGCTTCTGAGATCACATCCTGAACTTCTTCAATAACCGATGCGGCGACCTCGCCCAACTCTTCAACCGCAGCTTCCGGTTCAGCCGCCAGCCACCCGCCTGAATCATCTGTGAGTTCGCCCTCGGAAATTGGCACTTCCCGGTCTTCGGCCAAATCAAGCACATCGCCTGGCGCTTGAACATCACCTGCCGCCTCTGGCTTGGCGAACATACTCAACCAATCGCCATCGCTACCCGGTGCCGACAGCTCTTCAAACGTCAAGGAGTCGCCCTGCCCCATCCATCCGACAGCGCTCTCAACAACCTCGCTCGGTTGCAAGCCCTCAGCAGTTTCACCCTCACCGGCATCCATATCCGGTTGCTCCAAAAAGAGCCAATCGGCAGCAGGTTCTGCAGAACCCTCGTCTGGCACACCGGATTCCATCATCGCCGGAGCTTCATCCCAAACCAGACCTGTGTCTGCGCTTTGAACCTCTTCTGGGGCCTGCTCTGACCGCAATTCGCTCCATTCGCCCAAGATGGCCGCCTCATCCCTCGTCAGTGGCTCGGCCTGATTCATCGGTTCAAATATTTCACCGGTAGATTCAGGCTGGGATTCGCCGACCTCTGCCAGGCTGTCTTCGTAGGCCGCCGAGATCCATCCCGGCGGTTCAATCTGAGATACATCGGGCAGATCGTGCAGCGGAACATCCACCTGCTGCGACACCCCCTGCAGCAGTTCGGTAAAACCACTCGGCACATCTGAATGCTCGATACCGACAGGTCCCCCGCCAAACAACGCGTCGAACTCTTCGATATCCGCCGCGTATGAACGCTGACTATCCTGCCAATCCTCTACGATTTTGGGTTCAGTCTCTACCTGGGGAAGAGACGCGGACTCGCCAACCTCGACCGCCTGCTCCATCGACCCAAACAGCGCGTCGAAATCCGCTTCTTCCGCTGCCACCGCTTCCTGTGCGTCGAACAGTCCACCCAGGTCGCTCACCTCGGCGACGGGTTGTACCTCGCCAGAAACCTGCTCTTCGAGGAACAGCCAGTCAGCAGCATCGCCCAGTTGCTCTTCATCCGCAGAGCCAGTTGGCCCCTCTGACGCGA
>DAOUFU010000225.1:0-42092 GCA_034429275.1 Anaerolineae bacterium
GCCTTGCTCGCGACTACGAGCGTTTGCCTGACACCTTGAAAGGCTTGCATTTCTTGGCCTTTGCTATTTTGATGGCAAATCAGTTCGTTCGGTTGATGGCTCATGTGCTCTAAAGTGCATAACAGCCTCTAACTGTATCCGATTGTGGACGATTCGTCCATATCCGGCTTTGGAGGAAGATCGCATGGCCCAGCCCTCTTTTTCACGCTGTATCGAAGATGGATACGAGCTTTGGCTGCGCTACATCCCGCCCGGCGACGAACCGCTGCTGGCCGCCTACCGCGCGGCGCTGACCCACGTTGTGATCGACGGGGCGACCGCAACGCGGCGCGCAGCGCGCGACGAAATCGCGCGCGGGCTGGCGGGTCTGCTGGGCACGCCGGTTCCGCTGGCGGACCAGGTCGGACCCGGCGCGCTGGTGATCGGCACGCCGGTCAGCAGCCCGGTGATCGCAGGGCTGCCGCTGGCGGCGGAGCTGAACGCGCTGGGCGATGAAGGCTACACCGTCCGGCGCGACACCTGGCAGGGCCGCCCGATCCTGGTCATCGCGGCCAACACAGACTCCGGCCTGCTTTACGGCACGTTCGCCTTGCTGCGCCACCTCCAGACTCACCAGCCGCTCGATGCGCTGCCCCTCACCAGCGCGCCCAGGGTGCGGCTGCGGATGCTCAACCACTGGGATAACCTGGATCGCACCATCGAGCGCGGCTATGCCGGGTTTTCGCTGTGGGACTGGCACAAGCTGCCCCACTATCTCTCGCCCCAGTATACCGATTATGCCCGCGCCTGTGCTTCGATTGGCCTCAACGGCACGGTGCTGACCAATGTCAACGCCAATGCGCTGATCCTGACGCGGCCCTACCTGCTCAAAACGGCGGCGCTGGCCGATGTCTTCCGCCCCTATGGGCTGCGAGTGTACCTCACCGCGCGCTTCAGCGCCCCCATCGAGATCGGCGGGCTGACGACGGCGGACCCGCTCGCGCCGCAGGTCCGCGACTGGTGGCGCGCCAAGATTGACGAGGTGTACGGCATCATCCCCGATTTTGGCGGCTTCTTGGTCAAGGCCAATTCCGAAGGGCAGCCCGGTCCGCACGACTACGGGCGTTCGCACAGCGACGGCGCGAATCTGCTGGCCGACGCGCTGGCCCCGCATGGCGGCGTGGTGATCTGGCGCGCGTTTGTCTACGATGCGGACGTGCCCGAAGACCGCGCCAAGCAGGCCTATAACGACCTGGTTCCCCAGGATGGCAGCTTCCACCCCAACGCGCTGCTGCAGGTCAAAAATGGGCCGATCGACTTCCAGCCGCGCGAGCCGCACCATACACTGTTCGGCGCAATGCCGCACACGCCGCTGATGCTCGAAGTGCAGATCACCCAGGAATACCTGGGGTTTGCGACTCACCTGGCCTATCTTGCCCCGATGTACGAAGAGACGCTCGATGCCGATACCTGCTGCCAGGGGCCAGGGTCGCTGGTGGCGCACGTGATCGACGGCAGCCTGGACGGGCACGCGCTGTCGGGCATGGCGGGCGTGTCGAACATCGGCAACGAACGCAACTGGTGCGGGCATCCCTTCGCGGCGGCCAACTGGTACGCCTTCGGGCGGCTGGCCTGGGATCACCGCCTGCCGTCGGAGGTCATCGCCGACGAATGGCTGCGCATGACCTTCAGCAACGATCCCCGCTTCGTGGAACCGGCCCGCTCGATGATGATGGCTTCGCGCGAGGCGGTAGTCCACTATATGACACCGTTGGGCCTGCATCACCTGATGGCGCGCGATCACCACTACGGCCCCGGCCCCTGGGTGACCGGCGGGCGCGCCGACTGGACCTCGGTCTACTATCACCGCGCGGATCGAGAGGGAATCGGCTTCGACCGCACCGAGACCGGCAGCAACGCGGTCAGTCACTACTGCCCGCCCTACCGTGACCAACTGGCCCGGTTGGAAACCTGCCCGGAAAACCTGCTGCTGTGGTTCCACCACGTGCCCTGGAACTACCGGATGCGGTCCGGGCGGACGCTGTGGGACGAACTGTGCTTGACGTATCAGCAAGGTGTCGATGAGGTGCGGCAGATGCAGCGAACCTGGAACTCGCTGATCGACCTGGTGGATCGTGAGCGGTTTGTCCATGTGGAGTCGCTGCTGCGCATTCAGGAAGCTGAGGCGCGCTGGTGGCGCGATGCCTGCCTGCTCTATTTCCAGACCTTCTCGCAGCAGCCGATCCCGGCAGGAGTCGAGTCGCCCGCCGGGACTCTCGACGATTACATGAACCTGACTCACTACTACGTGCCTGGCATCCGCGAACGGCGGTTCGGGTAAGAGCGAGTGAGGGGTGCCGCAGCACCCCTCGTCGCGAGGCTTTGCGCAGCCCTGGCTGGGTCAGCGGTTCAGCACGCGCTTGAGATCGGCGGCCCAGGCGCGGATGGCGTCCCAATCGCGGTGATCGCCCTCGGACCAGATGCCCATCAGGATGGTAAGGCGGAACATCAGCCGCTTGGTCCACGAGGGCACCGTGTTCAGATAGAGCGCCCCGGCGAAGTACCCTTCCTTGACCGGCCTGACCAGCGCGCGCACCGGCTGCATCCAGTCGGCGACAGCGGCGTGATATTTCTCGTTCTTCATGCTCATGGTCATACACACCAGGAAGGCGGCAAAGGGCTTCTGGGCCAGCGCCGCCCGGTGAGTCTTCACAAAGTCCATGGCTTCGGGCAGCCAGATTTTGCCTTGGATAGCGCTGCCGGCCACTACCGCGCGGTAGGGCGAGAGGTCTGTCACTTCTTGCATGGGGCGCACTTCGACCGGGGTGCCGTCTTCGGCCAATACCTGGCCGATGGTTTCGGCGACGCCCCTGGTGGACCCGGCGCGCGTGGCATAGGTGACCAGAATGGGTTGTGTCATGATGGGTTCTCCCTGGCTGCGACCGGATGGGGATCAAAAGGTGTCCGGCAGTGACGCATATTATAACGTCGAGCGTTTTATGCGCACCTCTGGCAAAAACAGCCCTCGCGGAGTAATCGCTCCGACATATCCACGCACGAAAAGGCCAGGGCAGTCCCCTGGCCTTTTGAGTTGCCTGGTGCGGGTTGAGCGCTCCAGGTGTGACACATCGACTCAGGCGGCGTGATTGGCCTCCACGCGCTCGAACTGGCTGTTATACAGCTCAGCATAGAAGCCGTTGCGCGCCAGCAGTTCGTCGTGTGTCCCCTGTTCCACGATGTCACCCTCGTCCATCACCAGAATCCAGTCTGCGTTGCGAATGGTCGAGAGCCGGTGGGCGATCACAAAACTGGTGCGCCCGTGCATCAGGGCATCCATCGCCTTTTGGATCAGAATCTCGGTGCGCGTATCAACTGAGCTGGTCGCCTCATCGAGGATCAACATCTGCGGATCGGAGAGGATCGCGCGGGCGATGGTCAGCAACTGCTTCTGGCCCTGCGAGATGTTGGTCGTCTCTTCATTCAGCACCGTCTGGTAGCCGTCGGGCAGGGTGCGCACGAAGTGATCGACATGGGCGGCTTTGGCGGCGGCGATCACTTCGTCGTCGGTGGCATCCAGCCGCCCGTAGCGGATGTTCTCCATGATGGTGCCGTTGTAGAGCCAGGCATCCTGCAAGACCATGCCGAACAGGTCGCGCAGGCTGTCGCGGGTGAACTCGGTGATGTTGTGCCCGTCGATCAGGATCGCGCCGCTGTTGACATCGTAGAAGCGCATCAGCAGCTTAACCATGGTGGTCTTGCCTGCGCCGGTCGGCCCGACGATGGCGATCTTCTGGCCGGGCTGCACCGAGGCGGAGAAGTCGTTGATGATGATCTTGTCCGGGCTGTAGCCGAAGTGCACGTTCTGGAACTCGACCTGGCCCGATACTTTCTCCAGGCGGACGGGATTCGCCGTGTCGGGCGTTTCCTCGGCCTCGTCGAGGAACTCGAACACGCGCTCGGCAGCGGCGGCGGTCTGCTGCAGGATGTTGGCGATATTGGCAAGCTGGCCCATCGGCTGGGTGAACATGCGCACATACTGGACAAACGCCTGGATGTCGCCCACCGTGATCCGGCCCCGCGCCGCCATCCATCCGCCCAGGATGCTCACCACCACGTAGCTGAGGTTGCCGACAAAGCCCATGATCGGCATCATCAAGCCGGACAAAAACTGCGCCTTCCACGCCGATTTGTAGAGCGTGTTGTTGAGCGAGTCGAACTGGGCGATGCTTTTCTCTTCGCCGTTGAATGCCTTCACCACCTGGTGCCCGCCGTACATTTCTTCCACGTGCCCGTTGACATGACCCAGGTAATCCTGCTGCTGCTTGAAATACTTCTGCGAGATGCGCATCACCGAGCCGAGGATGCCGAACGACAGCGGGATCATCAACAGGGCCGCCAGAGTCATCACCCAACTGATCGACAGCATCATGATCAGCACGCCGATCATCGAGGTGATCGAGGTGATGAGCTGCATCAGGCTCTGGTTCAGGGTCTGGCTGACGGTATCGACGTCGTTGGTGATGCGCGAGAGCACCTCGCCCTGGTTGGTGCCGTCGAAGTAGCGGAGCGGCATCCGGTTGATTTTGCGCGAGATATCGCGGCGGAAACGGTAGCTCACCTGCATCGACACGCCCGACATAGTCCAGCCCTGGATATAGCTGAACACGGTCGCCAGCAGGTAGAGCACCAGCATGGTCAGCATGATGTTGCCGATGTAGTCGAAATCGATGCCCGTGCCTGTGCCGGACATCTGGCCCATCACGCCCTCGAACAGTTTGGTGGTGGCCTTGCCCATGATCTTCGGGCCGATCACCGAGAAAACGGTCGAGGCGATGGCGAACACCAGCACGATGATCAGCGACCATTTGTACGCGCTGAGATACTCCATCAGCCGGCGTAGGGTGCCTTTGAAGTCGCGCGCTTTTTCGCCGGCCATCATCAAGCCCGGAGGCCCGCCGTGACGTGGGCCGCCGGGTCGAAAACCATCGCGTCGCTGAAGAGGACCGCCGAGTGCCATTATGCTACCTCCAAACCAAGCTGTGATGTTGCGATCTCGCGGTACACCTCGCAGCTTGCCATCAGCTCCGCGTGGGTGCCCTTGCCGACGATCTTGCCTTCGTCGAGCACGATGATCTGCTCTGCGTTCAGGATGGTCGAGACGCGCTGCGTCACGATCAAGACCGTGCTGCCGCCGGTGTGTTCTTTGAGCGCGCGGCGCAGCGCGGCATCGGTGCGGAAGTCCAGGCCGCTGAAAGTATCGTCGAAAATGTAGATGGGGGCCTTCTTGACCAGCGCGCGCGCAATCGAGAGGCGCTGGCGCTGCCCGCCGGAGACATTGGTCCCACCCTGGCTGATCTCGGTCGCCATGCCGTCGGGTTTTTCGGCGATGAAGCTGCTGGCCTGGGCGATCTCCGTTGCTTCGGCCAGGTCTGCCGCGCTGGCATTTTCGTTGGCATAGCGCAGGTTGCTCTCGATGGTCCCGGAGAACAGGGTCGCCTGCTGGGGCATGTAGCCGATCCTGGCGCGCAGGTCGTGCTGCGTCACCTCGCGGATATCCACACCGCTCACCAGGATGGCCCCTTCGGTGACATCATAGAAGCGCGGGATCAGGTTAATCAGGGTGGACTTGCCGGAGCCGGTGGAGCCGATGAAGGCGGTTGTCTGGCCGGGCCGCGCCACGAAGTTGATATCGTGCAGCACGTCGGCTTCGGCACCGGGATAGCGGAACGACACATGGCGGAATTCCACTGTGCCAACGAATGGGGTAGGGAAGGTTTTGGGCTGCGCGGCATCGCGGATGCCCGGCTCGGTCGCCAGCACATCGGCGATGCGTGCGCCAGAGACCGACGCGCGCGGCAGGATGATGAACATGAGCGACACCATGAAGAACGAGAACACCACGTGGATCGCGTACTGCATGAAGGCCATCATGTCGCCCACCTGCATCGATGACTTGGCGACCTGGTGTGCACCCACCCAGATGATCAGCAGCGACAGGCCGTTCATGATCAGCATCATCATGGGGAACATGATCGCCATCGCCCGGTTGATGAACAGCGCGGTGTTGGTCAGTTCCTGGTTGGCGCGGTCGAAGCGCGCTTCTTCGAATGCCTGCGTGTTGAAAGCCCGCACCACCATGATGCCCGACAGGTTCTCGCGGGCGATCAGGTTGAGGCGGTCGATCAGGCTTTGCACGATGCGGAACTTGGGCAGCGCCACCATGAACAACGTGATGATCAAGGCCAGCAACACGCCGACGGCCAGCGCGATGATCCACCACATCGACGCGCCGGTGTGCAGCGCCTTGATGATGCCGCCGATGCCCATAATGGGCGCGAAGACAGCGATTCGCAGCAGCATGATGATCACCATCTGCACCTGGGTCACATCGTTGGTGGAGCGGGTGATGAGCGAGGCCGTCGAGAAGGTGTCGAACTCCGAATTGGAGAAGCGCATGATCTTCTGGAACAGGTCACGGCGCAGATCGCGCCCGGCCCCCGCCGAAATCCGGGCGGCCAGCCAGCCTACGCTCACCGTGGCCGCCGCCGAGATCAGCGCCAGGCCCAGCATCATCAGCCCGGCGCGGATGATGTAGCGCGTCTGGATGCGGTCGGTCTCCACGCCGAGCGCGGCATATTCCGCCTTGATGACGCGCGAAGCCGCCTGGATGATGCCGTCGGTGCCCATCGGCGCGTACATCTTCTCGATGCTCTCGCGCATCTGCTGGCGCGCCTCGGCGGGCAGGGCAGCAGGGTCAGCCCCTGGCTGTTCTTCGGCCCTGCGCTCCGCCCCGTTGACGGCCATCAGCGCGACGCCCATCACCGGGTTCAGCCGGTCGATGACCTCGTCGGGTGCATCGTCCAGCACGTAGATGGGCGCATCGGCCAGCGCGGGGTAGTCGTCGAGCGTGCTTCGGTAGCGTGGGGATTGCTCATCTACCAGGGTATAGTGCTGCAAGACCTCGGCCTGCTCGTCTTCGGTCAAAAACAGCAGCAGCCGCTCCATTTCGCTTTGGCGAATGGCGCGCGGCACGGCGTCCTGAATGCCCGCCTGCTGGATGCCGACATTGACGATTCGCGCCATGTAGTCGGGCAGAGTCAGGTCGGTGATCGCCTGCGTGAACAGCAGCGCGATGGCGATGGCGATGGGGACGCGGAACGGTTTGAGATAGCGTGCGAGTCGTAGCATGGTTCCTCACATGGGCAGCCCCCACCCGGCAGCCAACCGGAAGGTCGGAGGGCAAGGGCCGCGCAGTTTCTATGTTGTCTTCTATGTTGTCAACGATGTTATGTGCTCAATCGTCCGGCAGGTCACACTTTGAATCGGCAAAGTGGGGGTGTTCTGCCAGGGCACGTTTCAGCGCCCGGATGAACACCTGGGCGGCATCCAGTTCGTTCGGCTCAAAATGAGCCAGAAAGCCCGCGACAAACTCCGTCATCTGGTCTGTGGCAAGCCGGGCGCGCGCCATGCCTTCGGGCGTTACCTGCAGCCGGGCCTGCCGCCGGTCGTCCGGGTCGGGGACGCGAACGACCCACCCGCGCTCGACCAATCCCTGGATCAGCGTGCTGGCCGCTTGCAGGCTGACCCCGCGCTTTTTCGCCAGCGCGCTGACAGTCTGCGGATGGTGAGCCAGGAACAACAGCACGCGGACCTGCATCAGCGTAGAGAGTTCCGGGTCTATCGACCGGACGAACTGGTCCATCATGTGCTTGAGCTGGGGCATGATGTCGAGCAGTTCAGTGGCCACGATGTGAGGGGATGGAGGGGAGTTCATTAAATAATCAACCTTGTTGACTATCAAGCGAGATGATAATCATCATAGTTGATGAAATGGATTGAGTCAAGACTCTGGGTGGGCAGCGGTGGGGAATGGGGCAGTCACGGGGCAGCGCGAGCCGCTACGTGAGCCGCTAACTGACGGTCACTTCGCGCGCCATGACCCGCTCGATCACCCAGCGCAGGTGCTCGTTGCGCACGCCATCCCGCGCGATGCTCAGCGCCTGCTGAGCGGCCTCTGTCTCGCCTGCTGCCTGTGCCCGTACGCCAAGCAGCAAGAAGGCCATGCCGCGCGCGTCTCCCTGCGCGTTGGTATCGAGCTTGTCCTGGTGCTGGCGCAGCACGCCGATCAGCGACTCGATGGCTTCGTCCCGCGCGGCGGGATCGTTCAGGTTGTCGTGCGAATGGGCGATCAGCGCCGTGATGGTGATGACATCCTTGAAGTCGGTGGTTTCGCTGCGATCCAGCAGGGCCAGCGACTGCTGGGCGGCCTGGAGCGTGGCGCGGCGGCGTTCCAGCTCGTCGAGCGTCTCGCGCAGGTCCTGCGTGGCGCGCCGGGCCAGGTTGACGTAGACCGTCACCTTCTGATAGTACTCGGCGGCGCGCTGGAGGTTGTTCTGCGCGCGGTACGTATCGGCGATGGCCTGCAAGGTGGCGGCAGTACGCTCGTCACTGCGCGGCGCGATGGTGGTCTCGATCTCCAGCGCTTCCTCGAAGGCGGTATGCGCCTCGGCAAACTGCCCGGACTCGCGGTAGAGACTGCCGAGCGTGCGCAGGGTATCGGCATAAGCTACCGGCTGAAGCTGGCGATCCATATAGACCAGCGTCTCGTGGTGGCGGGCGATGGCGCGCGGGATGTCGCCGTCGGCGGCGTGCGCGTCGGCCAGCAGGCGCAGAGTTTGCACCAGCCGGGCGTTGGCCTGCTGCGGTTGAATTTTCTCGGCTTCGAGGGCGTAACGCAGCGCCTGGACCGCGTCCGCGTGGCGACCATCTTCGCCGAGCGCCTGCCCCAGCGCGCGCCAGGTCGCTGCCGCCTCGACCGTTTTGGGCGTGTGGTGGCGCAGCGCCTCGCGGAACGACAGCACCGCTTCTTCGAGATGCCCCTGGCTGCGGTGTGCCTCGCCAATGGCGTGATGCGTCAGTGCGATCTCCAGCGGCGATTGTTCCGGCAGGGTGGCAGAGAGCGCCAGCGCTTCTTCCCAGGCATCGCGGGCATCGTCGTAGCGCTCCATCTGGGCATAGGCGCGGCCCAGGTTGCGCAGGGTATTGATCCGCTCGCGCAGGAAGGGCGGCGCAGGCTGGCCATTGAGCGCGGCCAGGTAATTCTGAACCGCCGCCGTCAGCCGCCCGGCGTCGCGGTGGACATCGGCCAGTTCACAGTAGACCTGGCCCAGTTCCACCGAATCGCCCCACTGCTCGGTGGCGGCGCGAGTCTGCTCATAGAGCGCGACCGCGCTCTGATCGCCCATTGCCGCCGTGACGCGGGCCAGTTGGTGCAGGATATCGCGCGACTGGCGGGGCGCGTCGGCGCGTTCGAGCAGGTTGAGGGCGCGGCGGTAGACGCGGGCGGCCTCGTCACGCTGGCCCTGGGCTTCGTGGGTCTGGCCCAGCGCATACAGGACATCCGCCGTATGGGTGGGCGCGACATCCGGCACGTCGCGCAGCACGATCAGGGCTTCCTCATAAACACCGATGGCCTCGGCATAGCGGTTCATGCCGCCCAGCGTGCGTGCCAGCGTGGTGAGCACCCTGGCGGCGTCGTCGGGATGGGCGGACCGGTCCAGCAGCTCGATCGCCATGCGCAGATGCTCGACCGCCGTCGAAGGATCGCCCTCAGCTAGGTAAACCCCGGCCATGCGTTCCTGCAGCAGCGCCTTGAGCCGGTTCTCCGGCTCGTGCTCGAAGGCCGACTGCCAGTGAATCAGCGCTTGGTTGGGATCGCCCAACTGGTGGCAAGCCTGCCCGCAGAGCGTGCGCGCTAGCGCATAGGTGGCGGGCACGGATTCGACCGGCTCGATCAGCAGTTCCTCAAGGGTATTCAACGCTTCCCGATATCGGTCCAGCGCGACAAGCACCTCGCCCAGGTCGCGCACGGCAGCCCAGGCGGCGGGCGAATCCGGGTAATGGCGGGTGGCCACCGCGCGCGATTTTTCGGCCAGGGGCAGCGCCAGCGCGGGCCGTTTTTCCGCCAGCAGCGAACGCACGGCCAGCCCCAACAGCAGCACGTGCAGCGCGGCCTGATCGCTGCTCAAGACATCCTGCGCGCGCGTGGTGAGCACGCCCGTCCACTCGCTCAGCGACTGCTGGGCGCGGATCGGGCGCTGCGCGGCCTGCTGGGTACGCGCGCGGATCGCCTGCGCGAACCCATAGGCGCGAATATCCAGGCGCGGCTGGGCCACCAGGTGATCGACGATTTCCTGGGCGGTTTCCAGCGCGGCAGGCAGGCGGTCAGCCTCCATCAGGGCGCGGTGCAGCGCCATCATGGTGATCATTGTGCCGCGCGGGTCGATGGCGGGCTTTTTGTGAGTGAGGGCGCGGCGATAATTGGCGATGGCGCGATCCAGGCTGCCGGTGGCGCGGTGAGCATCGGCCAGGTGATGCAGCGCGATGCTGATGCGGGCGTCGTCGTGTTCGGGCGCGCTCTGGGCGCTTTGGGCTTCGCCATCGAACGCATCCAGCGCCCCGGCAAAATCGCCCTCGCGCCACAGGGCGCGGCCCAGGGTCTGATAAGCATCGGCGGTGTCGGCGGGTGAATTGGCCTGTTTGAGATAGCTCAACGCCTCGCGCGCGGTGATGATCGCATCTGCCGCGCGCCCGGTCGCCAGGTGCACCGCCGCCAGCAGGCGCAGCCCGCGCCCCATCAAGAGTGGAATGGGCGGATCGTCTTCCATCTGGAGCAGCAGCGCTTCTTCAAACGCCTCGCGCGCTGCATCGAACTCGCCGATGCTGGCCAGCGCTGCGCCCAATCCGCGCAGCGCCTTCGCCCGCAGCCGGTCATCGTCGCCTGCGCGCTCCAATGCTGCGCGGTAGCTTTCGATGGCCTGGGCGTATGCGCCTTCCAGCTTGCTGCCCTGCAGGTGATAGACCTGGGCGCGCAGCAGGGCCGATTCCGCGTCGGCCTGGCCCTCGATGGCGCTCAGTGCATCGTCATAGTGACCGGCCAGCAGGGCGGCTTCCGCGCGCTGGTAGGGTCGCGCTTCGCCAGACTGCCCCATTTCGTTGACGGCGGCGGCATAATCACCCTGGGCGCGCAGCACGGCGGCGCGTTCCAGGCGCGCTTCGGGCGCATCGTCCAGCACTTCGAGCGCCTCGGCAAAGCGCCCCATACGCCGGTAGACTCGCGCCAGCGCTCGCCGAATCACGCTCAGCGACGGGTCCGCGCCCAGCTTGAAGACGATCTCCGCCGCTTTGATCAGGCGGTCGGCGGCCTCTTCGAGGCGATCCTGTGTCTCGTACAGCCGCGCCAGCGCGACCAGCGCCTCGGCCACGGCATGCTGGCTGTCGTGGGCCTGCCGCAGCGTCAGCGCGCGTTGCAAGGCTTCCTCGGCGGCGAAGACTGCGCCCTGGTCGGTCAGGTCCAGGCCGGAGCGCAGCAGGTGCGCGGCTTCGGCGCGCGGGTCCCCGGCAGGATCGCCTTCTGAGGCGGGGTCGTCTCCGGCAAAATCGCCCGGATCGCCCACCAGCCCCGGCGCAACTTCGCGCAGGTAGGGCCGCAGCGCCGCCGCCAGCGATTCGGCCTGCGATGCCGGGCCATAGGTGCGCGCGTCATGCAGCGCAGCGATCAGGCTGGTTTCCGCGCGGTAGAGCGCCAGCAGGTCCCCGGCATTGTCGCGGGCGTAGCGCAGCGCCCACTGACGCATGGCTTTGCCGGTTTTTCCGGCGGCAGGTTCACTGATAGGTTCCCCGGCGGGCGGGGCGATCCCCTCACTCTCGGCGGAGATACCGTCCTGCGGCGCGGTGTCCTCCATCTTGGCGCTTTCGGAGAGCGCGACCTGTGTCCCGTGCGCGCGCACCGCGCGGGCGTGCGCGACCGGGTGCATTACCCAGCGCTCCGGGTCGCGGTGATCGCGCTGGATAAACCCGTATTGTTCCAGCATGATCAGGCCGCGCTGCACCGCCAGCGGCGATCCGATCCGGCTGATGGCGGCCAGTCCATCGAGCGGCGCGCCCTCCGGCGGAAAGATTCCGAAGGCGTCGTACAGCTTGCGATAATCGCGCGGCAGGGCCTCGACCGAGACATCCAGCGCGCGGTTGAGGCTGGCCAGGTACACCGGCTCCGTCATGTCACCGGCGTCGTCGGCGTCGGATGCGACAGATTCGCCGCGCAGCGCTTCGGCCTGGAGCGCGGCCAGCAGGTGATCGAGCGCCAGCGTCTCTTCGAGCGCGTCCAGCGAGAGTCCATCGCGCGCGGCCAGCAGCCCGGCCAGCTTGATCGCATAGGGGTGATGGCCGAGCGCGGTCACGATGCGCAGAAGCTGCCCGCGCAGCCGCCGCGTGTCGCTGATGCCCGCGATGTGCGCCAGCATATCGACGGCGGCGGTATCATCCAGCGCCCGCAGCGTGATCACACCTTCCGGGTCGGCCTCAGGGGGCTGGCCGGGTTCGGGGATACCGGGCGCAGTCTCGATCGCCAGCAGGATGTGGGGCGTGAGCCGGGTCAGGTCTTCCAGCGCAGGACTGCCGGGCAGGGCATTATCGATCACCAGCAGCGTGTGATCGTCGAGATGTTCGGCCAGCCACGCGCGCCGTCGTTCGGGGTCCGCTTCGGCCAGCACGTGCGGCAGGTTGAGCACCAGCGCCAGCGTGTGATCGAGCCGGGCCGGTTGATCGATCCACCAGATGCGGCGGAACCGCTGGCGGGTGCGCTCGTGATAGGCGATGTGGGCCAGCAGCGTCGTCTTGCCCACGCCCGGCTCACCGCAGACCGTGACCGGGTGCCCGGCTAGCAGTGGGCGCAGAATGCGCGCCAGTTCGTTGGCCCGGCCTTCGATCACGGCGGGACGGGGCGGCGGCACCAGCGAGGCGCGCGCGGCTTCGATGACCGGTTCCGGCGGGCGCGGATACCAGCGCGGCGGCAGCGGCGCGAAAGGCGGCTCCGGGCGCGGTTCCGGGCGGTGCAGGCGGAAAGGGGCCATGTCCAGCGCGGCCTGGTCTTGCTCGATGGGAAACGCCAGCAGGGTTTCAGTCAGCGCCAGGAATTCCTCGGCGCGGAAACCGGGCAGGGCGGGCGTATAGTCGGGTAGGGTTGTGGGAAGTGATTGTTCGCTCATAGCTGCGGATTGTAGACGGGGGCGGCACTCCGCGCAACCGGGCCATGCAGCGGAAGACGGCTGATGGGGGTAGAATAGGGGGAAGAACTCATCGCGGGTTCAGCGCGCCCAACGGCGTCGAGGCGTCATCGCCGCCAGCACACGGTGAAAGAGGGGCCGAATTCCGGGTTTTTGTGATCATTCCCCTGCACATGCGCGCGCCATCCAGGATGCGTACAATACCTGACAGCGAGTTTTCGAGCGAGAGTCCGATCTCGCCTCTGACCTGCGCGACCCTTCTGGTTGCGCGGAGGCGCGGCCAGATCATCGGCCATCTGAGAGGGCCGCGAATGCACAGATGGATCGATGGAATGAGATCTACAGGCCGCGGTCAGGGAGATGAACCGTGAGATGACTATTCGCTGCTCAAAGGCCAGATGCGGCCCGAATTTCCGGTAGAGTTCCATGTCGATCATCAAAGGACAATTCCCAATGCTGCGAGCTGCTCTCACGATGGGCACGACTGAACGCTCCGCGCGCCTGCGCGACGATTTGCCGCAGGAATACGTCACCTTCGCGCACGGGCTGGGCCTGTGCCCCATCCCGATCCCCAACGGTCACCCCGACCCGGTGCGCTTCGTGCGCGAACTGGGAGTCGAGGCGCTGGTGCTGACCGGCGGTGGCGACATCGACCCGGCAGCATACGGTGCGCCCAATGAAGGATCGATCGAAATCGTGCCGCGCCGCGACTCGGTGGAGACGGCCCTGCTCGACCTGGCGCTGGAACATGGCTGGCCGGTATTGGGCATCTGTCGGGGGTTCCAGATGGTGAACGTCTATTTTGGTGGGTCGCTGGTGCAGGACATCCCCAGCGCGCTGGCCAGCCCGGTGACTCACGGCGGCGGCCAGCACCCGGTGATGCTGCTGCCCGGCGCGGTGCGCGATTCACTGGAGGTGGATGGCCTGACCGTCAATACGCACCATCACCAGGGGGTGACGATGGACCGGCTCGCGCCCGGACTCGAAGCCTTCGCGCTTTCGGAAGCAGACGGCATTGTTGAGGGAGTGCGTCACCGCGAGCATCCAGTGCTGGCGGTGCAGTGGCACCCTGAACGGCGCGATTATCCTTCCGCTCCGACCGACATCGCGCTGTTTCGCGGCTTGTTCACGCGGGAATGGTGGGCATGACCGCTGAACGTGCCGATACCTTCAGTGATGCGCACCAGGCCGAACTGGCGGCGATCATCGGCTTTGCGCCCGGCGACCTGGCCGCCAACCGCCGCGGGATGCTGACGGCGCGGCAGGTCGCCCTGCTGCGCCGGGATGTGCGCCGCCGGACGTGGCCCGCCGCGATTGTGGCGGGACTGCTGGCCGCCGTCGTGGTAGTCCTGGCGGTGATCGCTGCCGCGGGCGTCACAGAACGGATCCTTGCGGCGGGCGGGGCGATCCTGCTGGCGCTGTATGCGGCGGCGGAGGCGCGCGCTGCCCTGGCCCCCATTGGCACTGAGCCGGGCCAGGTCAAGGCGTGCAGTTGGGTGGTCGGTGAGCGATGGACGCCCGCTCGCCGGTTGGGGGTGATCGAGTTCCAGGTGGATTCGCAATGGTTTTCCGCCGACCGCGCGCTGGCCGACTGCCTGCGCAAACGATGGCGCTACCGGTTGTACTATTACGCGCCGGAATGGTCTTTTTCTGGCGCGGCGGTGGGCACCCGGCGCTGGAACGCTATTTCGATCAGGCCGCGCTATGGGGGCTACCGCATCCTCAGCATCGAGCCGGTTGGGCGCAGCGAGTGAGGTTCATTGCGCGGCGTTGTCCTATTCGGCTATCTGCCGCGCCGCTTTGCCTTTTTCGGCATGGATCAGGGCTGCGGCGACCGCGCGCATCCCGGCTCCGATCAACAGCACCGTCACCACGCCCAGCCCCACGTTGACCAACTGGCTGCCTAGCATCGGGCCGATGAACACGCACAACATGGTGACCTGGCTCCACAGCGTGGAGTAGCGGGTGACGTGTTCCTGGGGCATATTCTGGTTGAAGAACCCGAAGATCGAGATGGCGGTCAGGGTCCATCCGCAGCCGCCCAGGATGCTGGCGAAAATCATGGGGGGCAGGGTGGGCAGCAGCGCCGTGGCCGCAGCCATGATCGCCATCAGCATCATGCCGATGGCCATCGCGCTGTGGTAGCCAACCAACTGCACGACGCGGTTGGTCATGGCCGCCGTGATCGCCGCGGTGATCTGGCCTGCCAGCGCAAAATAGGCCATGAAACCTTCGCTCGCGCCCATCTGTTCCACCAGCCGCAGGGTGACCACCGGCCCGATCATGAACATGGGGATGTGGGTGACCAACACCAGCAGGACCACGCGCTGAAAGGCCCGGTCGCGCCAGGGGTTGACATCCGGCTCATCGGCAGGGTGCGGCGGCTCGGCGGTAATCGGCACGCACTGGTTGACCTTCCAAAGGCTGACCATCGTCAGCACGAAGGCCACCACATACATCACCTGGTAATTGAGCGGGAAGACGACCGCATCCAGCCACAGGCCAAAGCTCAGTGTTCCAGCCGCCACCGCCAGGTTGAAGAACATGTTCCGGCGGCTGGTCAGCGCGGTGATGCGGTACGGCTCGACACTCTCGCGCATCAATACCAGGAACAACACGTTGGCCATGCCCTGGGGCAGGGCTGGCAGCGATATAGCGAGCACCAGCCAGTAGGGCTGGAAGGCTTCTGGAAAGAAGGGGGTCAGGGCGGGCAGCAGAAAGGTCAGGCGATGCCCGACGCCCGGCCAGAACAGCGCGCGCACCGAATCCGGGTAGCGCTTGCGCCAGGCGCGCGCCAGGCTGGAGGTGAGCAGCGCGCAAATGGCCGGCAGCGCCGCCAGCAGGCCCAGTACCGTCGCATTGGCATTGATGCGAACGGCGTAGACGGAGATGAAATTCATGGTTGCGGGCAGCCCCAGACCAAACCAGGCGATGTCTTGCACCAGGCGGTTGAAGTTGGCCTGGGCCGTAGGTGACGAAGCGGGCGGTGCGATCGGAGAGGGTGCAGGCATAGGTGTCGAGCGTCCTCTGGGGCGTACAGGTGGCGCGCCGTGATCCGGGCACAGCGCGCACCGGTGACGGCGCAGGTAGATCCACAGTGTACCCTGGATAAAAAATAAAAAATCCCTGGAATGGGATTCCTCAACCCTTGAGGTTGTATGCAGTTGCGGTCACGGATTACGGCACAGTTGCATCTCCATGCGTAATGATCCCTTGAGATGGGGCGAATGTCAAGAGACAAAACACATGCCTGTACGTAATATCAGATAGCTGCGTGAGCCGTTCGTCAGACAGCCCGGTATTTTGGGGGCTGACATTCGCGCCTTTAAGGCGGATAATAAGATACCAGATGAGATTTGCGGCCTGTAGGCCGTCTGTTATAATTCCGCCGGTGTGGGCCTATTCCTATCCAGAGAGCGTAGGTCACTGCATCCCATGAGCATCTTCAGTGTTCGCCGTTCAGACACCGCCCCGGACGCGCCTGCTGCGGGTGGTGGAATCAAGGGATGGGTCAAGCGTCACCGCGAAGCGCTGCTGCTATGGCTGCGGCTGCTGATCGCGGTGGGCTTGATGGCATTCGTCATGTCGCTGGTCTATGCCGACCGGGACCGCCTCAACGGGGTCGATTGGCACCTGATTCCCATCGCCGGGCTGCTGATACTGATCAGCACAGTGGTCAAGGCGTTCCGCTGGTACCTGCTGGTGAAGCGCAGCCAGATGGATGTGAGCTTCCGCCAGTTGCTCGGCTCGTACCTGGTGGGGGCGTTCTTTAGCACGCTGCTGCCGACTTCGGTCGGCGGTGACGCGGTGCGCGCCGTTGAGATTTCGTCCCAGACTCGGCGCGCCGCCGACGCGACCTCGTCGGTCCTGGTGGAGCGCGGAGTCGGCCTGCTGACGGTGCTGGGTGCGGGCAGCCTGTTCGCGCTGTTTCTGGACCGGGGCAGTATGCCCGTCTATGTGCTGCTGGCCATTCACGGCATGTTCATCGGCGGATCGTTCGGCTTTCTGGCGCTGCGCCAGGGCTGGGTGACCGACCCGGCGATCCGGCTGCTGGAACGCTTCCGCATGGGCAAACTGGCCGGGCTGATTCGCAAGCTGGATCACGCGCTGTCAATTCACCTGGAGAGCGGGCGCGTCTTCATCGAGATGGTGGTGCTCTCGCTGATCGCCAACGCGCTGACGATGGGGGCGACCTTCCTGGTGTTGATCGCCGTGCGCGGCGACCCGATCCCGCCCTCCGCCTTTGTGTCGATGATGTCGCTGGCCACTGCCGCCGAGCTGATCCCGATCTCCATTGCGGCGCTGGGCATCAAAGAGGGCGCATATATCGCCTTCCTGGGCCAGGTGGAAGTGACGCAGGTGGAAGCAGGCGTGATCGCGATCATCATGCGCGTGCTCACCTGGGCGCTGGCCATGCTGGGCGGAGCCGTGTTCTTGTGGCGGACGCTTTCGGCCCAGCAGCGCCGCGAACGGCTGCGCCGCCTGCGCGCGGTGCGCCTGACGCCGGTTCCGGGCCGGATTGAGAAGCACGAAGTGCCGCTTTCGGACGTACTCGGCCCCGGACGTTGAACTCCGGGCCTGGACGTTGAGGCACCGCCTTCACCGCCATGTTCGCCTTGGATAGGGGGACGGGTTGGCACAGACCCGTCCCTCTCTGATCTCTTCTGACCTCTACTCTGCGATCTGCGCCGCGCGCGCCTTCATGGATGACTCCCTATGCTGAAACCTGTACAGACTCTCTTCCGAAAACTGCGTAAAGGCTGGCGAATTGTGGCGAACCGCGTGCGCGAGCAGGGCGTGCGCGTCACGCTGATCTGGCTGGTGGGGCGCGGCCTGCCCAAGCTGACCGGAATCCCCCTGCTGCGCTTCAGCCGCATCACCCCGCAGGTTTATGTCGGGCCGCAGTATGGCAAGCGCGGCAAACGTCACCTGGAGCGGCACGGCATCGTCGGCGATGTCAACCTGCGCCGCGAATTTGACGATTCGGCGCACGGGCTGGCGCTGGCCGAGTATTGCTACCTGCCGACCCCGGACGATGAGGCGGTCAGCATGGAGCACCTGGACCAGGGTATCGCGTTTATCAAGCGCGTGTTGGCGCAAGGGGGCGCGGTGTACATTCACTGCGCGGGCGGGATAGGCCGCGCGCCGACGATGGCCGCTGCCTATTTCATTCGCCAGGGAATGACGCTTGACGAGGCGCTCGCACTGATCCGCCGGACGCGCCCGTTCATTCGCATCATGCCGCCGCAGATGGCGCGCCTACGCGAATTTGAGGCGCGCGAGCGGGGGGAGTGACGACTCCGCGCGCGCCGTTGGGCGATGGCTTTGGGCAAAATGGATAGTTGCAGGCCGTCTCTACAGCGTGAGGGTCATTCCTTCGCGCTGTAATGGTTTGCGCCGTCATCCCGCGATTGATGACATTGACGGTTTCCCTCGCAATCGTTTCGCCCGTATACTGTAAATAACCGCATCGTATGCAGGCACAGGATGCAGCCGCGCAGACGCCGCCCAATGGGCCGTGCTGCACAGGTGCGGGCCTGATCCGTTTCTGGGGAGAGGATGATCCGAATGGCGATTGAATTCAGTGTGTCGCTCCAGAACCGCCCCGGCGCGATTGCCGAACTGACCGAGGCCCTGGCACGGCAGGGGGTCATGTTGATGGCCGTTCACGCTGCCGCCTTTGCCGATACGGGGATGATCCAGTTTGTCGCCAGCAACCCCGATGCGACCGTTGCCGCGCTGCGTGATGCGTCAGTGGAGTACACGACGAGCCAGGTTTTGCTGGTGTCGGTGGCGAACCAGCCCGGCCTGCTCGCACGGCTGTCGCGCGCACTGGCCGAGCAGAACATCAACATCAACTCTGTCTATCTCACTCTGAGCGGCCAGATTGTGCTGAATGTGGACGACGTCAACGCCGCACAGAAAGTGATTCTTGGCCTGGACTTGAACCAGGGGCATGTCATTGGTTAGTTGTTGGGTCCACCTGAATTCGTCCGGTACTTGAACGCAGCGTCAGCGTGGGCAGGGCATCCTCTGCGCTGCCCTCTATGGCGCTGCTGCCGGGGGCGGTGCCGATCGTGCCCGACCAGCTCGCCCCCGCCGATCCCACCCGCTCGCTGATGGTGGTGCGGTTGACGAATCGCTCGGAAACAACCACGCTGCTCACATCCGACGATGCGTCAATCGCCAGGCGCGTGCTTTGGGGCAGCCGCACTTCGATCAGGCCGGTGGTGCTGTTCATCTGGTAGCGGGCATTCGCGCCGCCCTGCAGTGCGCCGCTGAAGATGATGTCGCCCACGTTTGTCGAGATATCCAGCCCGCGCACGCTGACTCCCTCAACGCGCACTTTGCCCACATTGGTCTCGATGCTCAGGTCGAGACCGGGCGGCACAGCCACAGTGAGCAAGACCTCATCGGCCAGCATCCAGAACTCGTCCTGGGCGCGCCCTGTGTCTACCGTGATGGTGACCGTGCTCTCGTCCGGCTGCTCGATATTCACCTGCAGTTTATCCATCTGCGCCTGGGCATCGCCCCGGCTCCACCCGTGCGTGATCTTGGTGTAGTCGATCACCACCTGGTCCGCCGGGCCGGGCCGGATGGTGACATCGCCCACCAGGTTGTCGATCGACAGGCTGAGCGGGACGCCCGGCTCCAGCGGCAGCGTTTGCGAGCCGCTGACGGTGACTTCGCTGTTCATGATGACCGCCCCCAGAGTCGCGCCCCCGATGGTGAGGGCGCAGATCGGCAGGACGCAGCACATCATCACGCAGCCCAGGCAGGCGAACAGCAGGCAAAAAGGACTGCGCCAGCGCCCGCCCCGTCGCACGACCACCGGCCCGGAATCTACCGCGCCGCGCTTGGGTTTGGACGGCTCGTAGATGTCTTCGTCATCCGACCAGTCGGGGTCAGACGTCGCAGGCGTGCGGGGCAGGACAGGTTCCACGATAGGTCTCCTTACCGATGACAGGCTGCCAACAGGCTACCAGCAGGCTGGCAGCCCACTCATTCTATGCCAGTGTACGCAGACCGGCCCGGATGCGTTGCGCGCAGAGAGATGAGAAGCAGGGGTAAAAGGCTCACACAGGCAGTGAACTGGCAAGGGCCAGGGTTGCCCCCGGCCCTTGCGGCTAGATGACCCTACATGCCCGCATCTTTGATGCTGGCGGTGGTTTGTGCGCTGGCCTGCTTGATCGACTTCATCGCCATCACCAGTTGGTCCATCGCGTTGGTTTGCTGGTGCGTGCTGGCGGCGATCAGGACCGCTACACGCGCCGCTTCGCCGATGATGGCCGTCAGGTCTTCGATGGCCGTGCCCGCCTGGCGAGCCAGGTCCATCCCCGCCTGTGCGCCCTTGCTGCCTTCCTCGGTGACCATGACGGCGGTGTTGGCCGCGCGCTGAATCTCGTTGAGGATGCCGCTCACCTTGGTGGTGGCCTCGCGCGACTGCCCGGCCAGGTGACGCATCTCCCTGGCGACGACGGCGAAGCCCAACCCTTCATCGCCGGCACGTGCCGCCTCAATGCTGGCATTGAGGGCCAGCAGGCGCGACTGGTCGGCGATTTCTTCGACAGCGTTGATGATTTCGCCGATCTGCTGCGTGCGTTCGGAGAGTGCCAGGATGCTCGTGGCAATATCGGATACCTGGCGCTGGATGGTCTCCATGCCGATGATCGTGTCGGTGACGGCGTCCTGGCCGGTTTTTGAGACACTCACCGACTGCTGCGCCGCATTCGCCACGGCCTGGGCCTGCCGCGAGGTCTCGGTGATGGTGGCGCGCATCTGCTCGGAGGTGGCCAGGGTCTCGGTCACAATGGTGTCGAGTTGGGCGGTGTGCTGCTGAACCTGCTGCATCAGCAACACGCCTTGCAGCATACTGCTGATCTGCCCGCGCAGGCTTTCGTAGATGGTGCCCATCAACGGCCCGGTCTCGAAGACCACAAAGCCCAACTGCTGCTCGCGGAAATAGAGCGGGGTGACGACTGCCGACAGGGGCTTGTTGGGCGCGCGTAAATGCTGCGGGAAGAGTTGGAACGAGGGGAAGCGCAGCCCGCCGCGCGGCCCATTGATCTGCCCACTCTCGTTATAGCCGTAGATCAGGTTCGACCATTTCTCCGGCTGGTCCGGGAAGTCGTAGAGGGCGATATAACACGCCGGGATGCCCAGCGCCGGCAGTTCGTTGGTGAGCGCCTGGGACGAATTCGCCAGGTCGAAGGTCGTGATCAATTCCTCGCCCAGGCGGCGCAGCAGCTCGTTCTGGGCCATTGCTTCTGCCTGTTGATAAGCACGCGCCCGGTATGTCGCCTCGGAGATGGCCACCCGCGCCTGCTGCCACAGGTTCTCCGCCCGATAGCGTTGATGGTGCTCATCGAGATAGGGCAAAACCGCCCGGCGGTGTGCCGAAATCACGCTCTGCCAGGGCCGGATGTCGCGCTTGAGGCGCACCGCTTGGCCAATGGCTTTGTCCAGCGCAAGCAAGAACGATTGCCCGTTGCCATCGCTGACATCCTCGGCGAAGGCATTGAGAAGCTGCCTGGCCCAAACCGGGTCCATGCCCTCGAATTTTCCTTCGACGGCCCGGTTCATCTGCTCGCAGATGGAGTCCTGGTGGGCGCGCAGCACGGCGGGCAGCGACTCGCCGGTCTTCCTGGCGGTTTCGGTGGGCTGCGGAGCTTCCGCCTGCACGACCATCGGGTCGAGGCAGCCGCACGACTGGCGGATCACCAGTTCGGTGGGCATGTGCTTCTGCGGCGGCACAGATTCGCCGCGAAGCTGGGCCAGGACCATCTCAACCGCCGCCCTGACCTGGTCTCCGACTGGCTGGCGTACCGAGGTCAGCGGGGGCGTGGACAGTTCACCTTTCTGGAAGCCGTCAAAACCGGTTACGGGGACATCGTGGGGTACGTGATAACCGCGGGCTTGCAGTTCTTCAATGACCCCGAAAGCTGTCTCGTCATTGCTGGCGGCAACGGCATCAAAATCGATGCCGGGGCGCAGGCCGCGCTGGTCGAGGATTTCCTTAAGAGCAGTTTTTCCACCGGAGTTGGACCAGTTGGTGGGTATGCTGACCAGCGCCGGATCGAGGGAGATGCCGTGCTCGGCCAGCGCGTCGGTATAGGCTTTGTAGCGGAGCTTCGACTCGTCATTCTCTGCTGGCCCGGCGATATAGACGATGCGCTTTTTGCCGTGTGCGGTGATGAGATGGGTGACGATATTGCGCATCCCCTGGTAATTCTCGACGGTGATGCTGGGCACGCCCTGCAAAACCAGCCCCAGGCTGGCACGCGGCAGCGGGCGGTACAGGTCCACAAAGCGCTGGATTCCCTCTGTGCCAACGTACAACGACAGAGTCGCGCTGCTGAAGACAATTCCATCTACATTCTCGGCATTGACCAGCCGGTACACCACGTTGCCCTGGCTCTCGAAGCCGGCGCGGCTTTCGACTGCATTGCCCTGAAAGCAAATCATATCCACGTTAAGGTCTTTTGTAGCATCGATCATGGCGCGCCAGACCGAATTGGCGTGAACTTCGGTGATGGATTGCACCATCAAGCCGATGGTCGGGCGCGATCTGTGCCGCCGCGCGCGGCTGGCGACATCCTGTTCTGAATGGTCGGTCATGAGGCTATCTCCCGCATATGCTGGCGGCGCTGGGCCGCTGGTTTGCCCGTTGCAGCATCCCTTACTCTATTGTATCAGGAAACAGGTATGAAAATAGTTAAAGAATTTATGAAACCTTGATACTTGCGGTATCGATAATATATAATTGATTGTACAATAAGAATACACATTTTGAAGGGTTTTGGGAAATAGTGCGAATCATCGCTGGCCAGCGCGCTGGCGGGAACCGTGCTATAAAAAACCCAAGACGCTACCCCAGGGAAATGAATATGGGCCGGTTTCCCGCCAGGGTACAAGGGCATCGGATCAGTTCGCCAAATTGGGCGGGCGACGGTGCGGGGGATGACTCCCCGGTACGATATGCTGCAAGTTCATCATCTGCCATCATCACGCTGTTCGCGATACCCACAGGGGGCAAATGGGCCAATGACGGCACGCCTGGACATCACCGACTACCAGCAGGTCTTTGCTTTCATCCAGGCACATACTGGCTTGCGAGTTCACCCTGGCCGGTTTGAGGAAATCGCGCGCGTGGTGGATGGTGTGCTCAACTCGGCGCGGCTGGCTGGGGTGAGCGACCTCTTGCTTACCTTGCAGCTCACTCCGTTCACTGCTCCGATCTGGCAAACCCTGATCCAGGCGATCACGGTGGGTGAGACGTACTTTTTCCGCGACCAGCGGCAGATCGACTGCCTGCGCAACCACATTTTCCCCGATCTGATCGCCGAGCGCCGCGAGACGGGCCTCAAGCATCTGCGCCTGTGGAGCGCCGGGTGTGCCAGCGGCGAAGAACCGTATACGCTGGTGATGCTGCTCACCGAGCTGCTGCCCGACATCGACGCCTGGCATATCACCGTGCTGGGCACCGACATCAACACCGCGTTTTTGGAGCGGGCGCGGCGGGGCCTGTACCGGCCTTCGTCCTTCCGCAACGAGACGCCCGATTATGTGCTGCCGCGCTGGTTTCGCCCCACGCCCCAGGGCTACCAGCTTGACCCGGCCATCCGGCAGAAGGTCACCTTCCTGCCGATGAACCTGGCCAACAGCAGCGATCCGCAACTGGACGATGTGCTGACCAATCTTGACCTGATCATCTGCCGGAATGTGACCATTTACTTCGAGCAGGATATGGTGAGCCGGATCGTGGGCCTGTTCTACCGGGCACTGAACGAAGGCGGGCGGTTGATGGTGGGGCATTCGGAACTATCAACCACCATGTACCACGAGTTCACGACGCGTGTGCACGACCGGATCGTCTATTACCAGAAGGTCAGCGCTCCGCCTGCCCCGGTTGAGGTCCCGACGCACATCCCCAAACATGCCACGACACGGCCTATCGCGGTGCGGCCCGCCCCGGCGCGCGCTTTCGCAGCGCGGACCGCTGCCTCTCGGCGTACCTCGCGCGGTGCGAGCGGAAAACCCGTCACCCGGCCCATTTCGCGGCCCGTTTCGCGGCCCATCACCCGGACTTTCGCGCCCAGAAAGGACCTTCTCCAGTCCGCCCAGGCGAAGTCGGACTCCGACCGTGACCTGGAGATGGCCTGGGCGCGCGCCAAAGCAGCCGCCGACCGCGAACAGTGGGATGTCGCGCTCGCGGCACTGGCCGAAGTCGAAGCCGCGCACAAATTCCATCCCGAATTTCACTATTTGCGCGGGCTGGTGCAGATGGCCGCCGAACAGGTGGACCAGGCGCTGCGGGCGTGGCGGCAGGCGATTTATTGTGACCCGAAGTTCGCGCTGGCGCACTACAGCCTGGGAGAACTTTATTCCCGGCGCGGCGACTACCGGGCGGCGGTGCGTCACTGGCAGCAGGCGATGGCGGCGATTGCTCCGCTGGACCCGGAGCAGCGCCGCTTGGTATCGGAAGACCTCACCGTTGACATGCTGCGCGGGCTGCTGGTTTACCTGGTTGGCGCGCTGCAGAATGGGCAAGATCGGGAGCAGAAGTGATGTCATTTTACGACCAGTTCGACCAGGATGAACAACGGCTGCTGCGCGAGCGCGCCGAGCGTGCCGCCATGGCGTCGATGACCTCGGAGGTGCTCGCCAGCATCGATACGCTGGTGGTCAAGCTTGGCGAAGAGCGCTATGGGCTGCCGCTGCGCTCGCTGACGGCGGCGTATCAACTCACCACGCCGATTGTCCCGGTGCCGTGCACCCCGCCCTTCATCGCAGGCATCGCCAACATTCGGGGCCACGTGGTGCCGGTCATCGACCTGGCGGTGCTGCTGGGGGTGGCGGGAGCGGCGCAGTCGGATTTTGCGGCGATTGTGGTGGCCTCGAACGAGAAAATGACGGTGGCCTTCCGCGTGCACGCTATCGACGACGCGATCCTGGTGCGGGTGGGCGAGTTGATGCCGGTGCCGGGCCTGTTCGATCTTGCCCGGACCGCCTATGCCCAGGGTGCGCTGCCCGCCGGCACGATTGTATTGAATCTGGATGCCATTTTGAGCGACCCGGCCCTGATCGTGGGCGAGGCGGGGAGCTAGGCTGCGAGCCAGAAGCGATCAACAGAGGGGCATTGAGGAGACTCTATGGATTTGCAACGTTTGATAAACGCACTTGGCCGAAGAACCACCGGGGCAGTAGGGTTTCTTTTTGGCGGCTTGACCTTGCTGGCCGTCGTGGCGATCATCATCCTGGTTGATCTACGCGGCAACCTCAAGGATTACCTGGATGCCGGTGTGCTGACCGATTCGAGCGCGCTCACCAGCGTGGACCGGATCATTGTGATCGGCCTGATTGCTCTGGTCTTGATCTTCTGTACAGCAGCCTATTTTGGCTGGTTCATTTACGGTTTCAGCCGCCGCATGAGGCTCATCACCGCCACGTCCAGACGTATCAGCGAGGGCGACTTCAGCCAGCGCGTGCCGTTCGAAGGCGACGATGCGATCGGCGAGCTTTCCAGGGCGTTCAATTTGATGGCCGATTCGGTGCAGATCATGATGGATGAGCGGGCATCGCTGCAATCCACCGTCTCGCGCTATGTGGCCTTCATCGAGCATGTCGCCAAAGGCAACCTGACCGCGCGCCTTCCGGTGAACGGCAGCCAGGGGCAAAGCGACGAGCTTCAGCGGTTGGCGGTGAACCTCAACGCGATGGTCGAGAGCCTGAGCGATACGGCCCGCCAGATTCGCCATGTCTCATCGGGCGTGGCGGCTGCCGCTGCCGAAATCCTGGCGGCCACCACCCAGCAGAACGCCAGCTCCACCGAGCAGGATGCCGCCGTCACCCAGACGATGGCGACCGCCGAAGAGGTGCGCACCACCGTTCAGCAGACGGCCAATCGCGCCCAGGCGGTCGCCGATGCCTCGCAGCAGTCGCTGGCCGTCTCGCGCGCCGGGCAGATGGCGGTGGTCGATTCGGTCAATGGGATGCAGCAGCTACGCGAGCGGGTTGAGAGCATCGCCGAGAATATCCTGATGCTCTCTGAGCGCACCCAGCAGATCGGCGAGATCATCGGCACGGTGAACGACATCGCCGATCAATCGAAGATGCTGGCGTTGAATGCCAGCATTGAGGCGGCGCGCGCAGGCGAAGAGGGTAAGGGCTTCGCCGTGGTGGCGATGGAAGTCCGGCAGTTGGCCGAGCAGTCGCGCGCGGCCACGGCGCGCGTGCGCGACATTCTGAACGAGATTCAGCAGGCGACCAACACGGCGGTGATGGTCACCGAAGAGGGCAGTAAGGGGGCGGACAGCGGCGTGGCCCTGGTCGAGCGGGCGGGCGAAGCGATCCGCAACCTGACGAGCATCATCGAGGAAGCGGCTCAATCTGCTGCGCAGATTGCCGCCAGCACGCAGCAGCAGACCAACGGGATGGAGCAACTGACCAGCGCGATGGCGGCGATCCAGCAAGCCACCGCGCAAACCGTCAAGAGCACGCGCCAGGCCGAAGAAAGCGCGCGGCAGTTGGACGAACTGGCCCGGCAGATGGAACACGCGGTCGCCCGCTACCGGTTATAGCCGTCAGGATAGGCAGCCATGGCCAATTCAATGGATGATTTGCAGCGCCAATTGCTTCAGACCTTCCAGGTCGAAGCACAGGAACACCTGCAGAAGCTCAATGAGACGCTGCTTCAGCTCGAACGCCAGCCCGATGACAGCGTGCGGCAAACCCTGCTGCAGGAAGTCTTCCGCACGGCGCACAGCCTGAAGGGGGCGGCGCGCGCCGTCAGCCTGACGGATATCGAGAACCTGGCGCATATTATGGAGAGCGTGCTCCAGCAGGCGCGCGATGCAAAGCTTGAACTCAAGCCGGAGTTGTGCGACGCGCTCTACGATGCCCTGGATGCCATCCAGCAGATTCTGAGCGGCGAGAGTGTGGATACCAGCGCCATCAGCGCCCGGCTGAGCGCTGCGGCTGCCGGTGAACCGCTTGCGCGGGCGGTGCCGCCGCAGACCGCGCAGTCCGCGCCCGGCGAGCAGGCTCCCTCCGCCGAAGAGGTCCCTTCCGCCGAAGGGGTTCCTTTGCCGGAGGCGGCCAAAAAGACGACGGCGCGAAAGGCGGCGGCCAAGAAGACGGCGCCCAAGCAGGATGCACCCGCTCAGCCCGAACTGCCGCCCTCAACCCCGTCGCTGCCGCCCAGGCCCACTCAGCCCGAACCTGCCTCTGCTGAGGCCTCGCTGGTGCCGGGGGAAGAGACCATTCGCGTGGCCGTGAGCAAGCTCGACGACCTGATGGCCCAGGCGGGCGAGCTGATTATGGCGGAGATCAGCGCCGGGCAGCACCTGGCTGATGTGCGCGCCTTGCGCGACCGGGTGAGCCGCTGGCCGAAGCTGTGGCGCGAGATCAAGCCGCTGCTTTCGCGCTTGCAAGGGGATGCAGGCCGCCGCCTGGCCGAACTGCTGCTGCGTCACCAGGAATTTATGCAGGCATTGACCCGCGACATCAACGCCCTGGAGCAAACCATCAGCCGCGATACGCTGAACCTGAGCATGAGCATGACCCGCCTGCAGGACGAAGTGCGGCGGGTGCGCCTGGTGCCCATCCAGACTCTCGCCCCGGTGTTGCAGCGCGCCGTGCGCGATGCCGCCCGCAGCGAAAATAAGCTCGTTGCCTTCACCCTGAATGGGGGCGATGTGGAGCTGGACAAAAAAGTGCTGGAAACTCTCAAGGACCCGCTGCTGCACCTGCTGCGCAACGCGATCATTCACGGCATCGAGCGCCCGGAAGTACGCAAGGCTGCCGGTAAGCGCGGCGAAGGCCAGGTGGGGCTGACCGTCCGCCAGCAGGGCAGCGAGGTGCACATCTCGGTCTTCGATGATGGGCGCGGCTTCGATATCGAGGCGCTGCGCCGGACGAGTGCCGAACGCGGCGGGACCGTCTTCGACGACGACGCGGACCCGGACGATATTATCATGGCGGTGGCCTTCCAGCCGGGCATGACCACCATGCACCATGTGACCGAACTGGCCGGGCGCGGCGTGGGGCTGGATGTGGTGCGCCAGAGCATTGTAGACCTGCGGGGCCGGATCAGGATTGAGAACAAACCGGGCGAGGGCGCGACCATTCACCTGGTGGTGCCCGTATCGCTGACGATGAGCCGGGGCCTGCTGGTGCAGGTGGGCAGCGAGCGATATGCCCTGCCGCTGATCTCGGTGGAGCGCATTGTCGAGGCGCGCGAGAGCTTCACCATCGGCGGGCAGGCGGCGCTCCAGGTGGGCGACAAGCCGCTGCCGTTGGTCGCGCTCTCGGCCCTGCTCGAACGTCCGCGCACCGAGATCAAAAACGGTAAGCGCCCGCTGGCGGTGATCCTCAGCGTGGCCGAGCAGCGGCTGGCCGTGCAGGTGGATGACGTGCTGACCGAGCAGGAACTGGCCGTCAAGCCGCTGGGCAGCCCGCTGCTGCATGTGCGCAATGTCGAAGGCGCGGCGCTGCTGGCCACCGGCGAGCCGATTGTAGTGTTGAATGCCGCCGAACTGCTGACCTCGGTACGCGGCGCGCCGGTCTTCAAACAGGCCGCCGTCAGCCGCGCCCAGACCGAGCAAGCCAAACCGCGCACACATATCCTGGTGGTTGACGACTCGATCACCACGCGCACGCTGGAAAAGAACATTCTCGAAGCTGCCGGTTACCGGGTGACTACCGCCGTTGACGGCCAGCAGGCGCTTGATAAACTCAACAGCGACACCGAGCGCAGCATCGAGCTGGTCGTGATGGATGTGCAGATGCCGCACCTGGACGGCTTCTCGGTGACAGAGCAGCTTCGCCAGAGCGACGAGTTCAGTTCGCTTCCGATTGTCCTGGTGACCTCGCTGGAAAGCCGCGAAGACCGCGAGCGCGGCATGACGGCAGGGGCCGATGCCTATATCGTCAAGCGCGGGTTTGACCAGGCCGAACTGCTGGCCGCGATCGAGCGGCTGCTGGCCAAAGAGCAAATGGCCGATGGATAAAAAACTGAACGTGCTGGTGGTGGATGACTCGGCTTCGGTGCGCGAACTGCTGACGCACATCGTCAACAGCGCGCCCGATATGCACGCGGTCGGGCTGGCGAAAGACGGCCTCGAAGCCGTCCAGATGACGCAGAGCCTGCATCCGGATGTCATCCTGATGGACCTGATCATGCCGCGCATGGATGGCCTGGAAGCCACCCGCGAGATCATGCACCAGGTTCCCACGCCGATTGTGCTGGTCACCGCCAGCCTGAGCCTGCACGAGACCAACATTGCCTTCCGGGCGATGAGCCTGGGGGCGCTGGCGGTTCAGCGGAAGCCGGTGGGGCCGGGCAATGCACAGTTCGCCGCCGAGGCGGCCCAGTTGGTGAACAAGCTGCGCCTGATGGCCGGGGTGCAGGTGATCCGTCACCGCAAAGATCGGAGCGCGTCAGGTCCTTCGCCGGTGGGCACGCGCCTGGCCGAGCAGACTGGCGCCCCTCAGCAGGCATCACCGCGCCCGGTCGAGCCACTACGCCCCAGCGCGCCGCCGGAGATCATCGGCATTGTATCTTCGACGGGCGGCCCGGCGGCCCTGGTCAGTATCATCCAGCAGTTGCCGCCGGATTTCGCCGTGCCGGTGGTGATCGTGCAGCACATCTCGTCTGACTTTATCGAGTCGCTGCGGGGATGGCTGGCCCGCTCAACGACGCTGCCGGTTGAACTGGCCCTGGACGGACTCCAGCCGCGCCCAGGGGTCATCTATCTCGCGCCGGGTGGCAGGCACCTGCGCCTGAGCCGCGCGCACCGGTTCGAGCATGTGGACGAGCCGAGCGACACGTACCACATCCCCTCCGGCGACCCGCTGCTGGAGTCGATCGGGCTGGCCTATGGCAAGCGGGCGATCGGGGTGATTCTCACCGGCATCGGGGAAGACGGCGCGCGCGGCATGAAGGTGATGGCGGATGCCGGGGCGTTCACCATCGCCCAGGACGAGGCAACGTCCGCCGTCTACGGGATGCCCAAGGCCGCCTATGCGATGGGGGCGGTGCGCCAGGTGCTGCCGCTGCCGGAAATTGGCCCGGCGCTGGCGCGACTTGCCGTACCCAACCAAAGCACGTAGAAAAAATGGTGTTATGCTAGAAAGTGATGACCCGGTGAAGGATGCCGGGCCGGGGCAGGAAGAACACGATGAGCGAACTGCGTGGGGTTTATCTGCGGTGCCGGGTGGGGCGCGAGTGGTATGCTATCTCAGTGGATAACGTGCTGCGCGTGCTGCACATGGTCGCACTGACCGAACTGCCCAATGTCGGCCCGGACGTGTTGGGGTTGCTGGCCCTGCCCAACCGGGTGGCCCCGGTCATCGACCTGCGGCGGCGGTTTGGGGTGACTGAGGCCCCGCTGCGGCTCGAAACGCCCATCGTGGTGCTTGAATCTGAGCATGGCACGGTGGGGGTGGTGGTGGACGAGGCGGATGACATCGAACCCATCGCGGCGTCGGAAATCGAGCCGTTTGTCGATGGCATGTCGCCCTATATCATTGGGATTGCCCGCCACGACGAGCGGTTGTTGCTCGTGCTGGATGCGTCACGGCTGAGCGCGGATGTGCGCGCAGCCGGTCGGAATGGCTATGAACACGCAGCGGCGCACACCTAGCCGCCCCCGGTGGGGCGTGCTGCGCCGTCACAGCGTGACGCTGTAGCGTAAGGAAATACGGAAAGAGGTGGAATGATGCCGACACCCGTTCTGCTGGTCGAAGACAGCCGAACCCAGGCGACCCAAATCAAGATGGTGCTGGAGAACGCGGGCGATATCGATGTCCATGTGGCCTATACGGGAGTAGATGGGCTGCGCCTGGCCCAGGAAGTGGACCCGGCCCTGATCATCCTGGATGTGGTGCTGCCGGATATGGATGGTTTCCAGGTCTGCCGGCGGCTCAAGCGCGACCCCGCGACGATGGCGATCCCGGTCGTGATGCTGACCGAGAAAAGCAGCGCCAACGCCACGGCTTCGGGCTTGCAAGCCGGGGCGGATGACTATATCCCGAAGGACATCTTTGCGTCGGAGCACCTGATCGACACACTGCGCGAGTTGGGCGTATTGTCGTAACCATAAAGCGGGGACCCTATGGACGATGCAGGATATGCCGTGATTCCGCCGATCATATCGGTGAAGGTGCAGGATAATGTCGATGTGATGATCACGCGGGACACGGCGCGCCGCGTCTCCTCGATGCTGGGCTTCATGCCGGCCTACCAGGCCAAGCTGGCCAGTGCGGCGGCGGTGCTGGCCGAGCTGGTGCTGCACACCCGCCCCCTGCACGAACTGAACTTCAACGGTGTGCGGCACGGTGATCGCGTCGGCGTGCAGGTCTCGATGGTGGTGCCCTGGCTGGTCGATGTGGTGGCCGCCCGGGTGCAGATGGCGCTGCGGCTCAAGCTGGGCAGCCTGGTGGATGAGATCGTGTTTATGCAGGGGGAAACAGCCATCATTTCGCTGACGTTGTGGCAGCCCGAATAGCCGGGAGGACGGGCTGCGTGGGTGCGGTGGGAGAATTCGAAATGGGGTGACGATGAACGTGATGCTCGATGGGGTAAGGGGTACTATGTCTCCGCCAGAAAAAGAAAAGACCAGGGACACAATTCTAATCGTCGGCCAGGATGGAGATGTGTGTGACCGCCTGGTGGACCTGCTGGAAAACGTCGGGGAATACCGGACGGTCAAAACGTCCAGTTTTGAGGAAGGACTGGCGGCGATTCTGCTTCAGCCCTTCTCCCTGGTGATTATCCAGATTCAGCTGCCCGACCTCAGCGGGATCGACCTGCTGACGGCGGTCAGTTCGCTGTGCCCGCAGCTGCCGGTGATTTTGATCGACGACAATCTCTCGGCCAAGTCTGCGGTTGCGGCGTTTCGGTTGGGCGCGATCGATTATCTCACCCAGCCGATCAACTACGACTTTCTGCTGATGCGTGTGGACTGGGAGCTGAAGCTCAAGCGCTCGCAGCCGGCGCCGGCGCCGGTGCCGGTTGAGACGCTCAAGCCCTACAGCCCGCAGGAACGCGAGCGCCGGCTCAACCCGGAGACACGCTCGGCGGCCCTGACGGTCAAACGGTCGCAGTTCCTGCGCATCGGGGCCGAGCTTCAGGCGCTGCAAACGCGCGTCCAGGCGCGGTTCGTCGGGCTGGTGGACGCCGACGAGAACCTGATCGGCGCGGCAGGCACGCTCGAAGAAATGAACCTGATGCTGTTCCGCAAGGCGCTGACGGTCGATCAAAACCCGTCGGAGGACCTGCTGAACATGCTGGGCGAGACCGCCTTCCACTCGACCTTTTTTGAGGGCAATCACAACAGCGTCTATGTGACGCAGTTCGGCCAGCCTCACCTGGTCAGCCTGGTGGTGATCTGCCCGGTGGATGTCAAGCCGGGCGTGGCCTGGTTCTACAGCAAGCAGGTCGCCAGCAACATCGACCAGATTCTGCGCACCGAAGAATAACACGCTCAGGGTTGGCACAGCGCGCACTGTGCCCCGGCCCCTGAGCGTGTCCCCTGTGCTACCCGGCGCTGGCAGGCGGGTTAGTCCGCCAGCAGCCCGCCGATGTAGTAGATGACGCCGTTGCTCAGCCGCACGTCGTCGTAGATCGAGATTTCCCCGTTGATCTTCCACCAGTCGTCTTCTGGGAAGCTGAATGCCAGGGTGCTGCCGTTCAGCGCGGTGAGCGATTCCGTTCCCCACAGCGCCATCGGCGGATAGTATCCGGCAACGATATGGCCGCGCAGGGTCTCCGCCAGCGCCGCCGGGTCAGTCAGCAGCGCCTCAAACGCGCCCATCGGCAGTTCCTCGAAGGTCCAATCGGAGGGCGCGAAGACGGTCAGCGGGCCTTCTGCCGAAAGTTCGCCTTCCAGCCCGGCAGCCGTGACCAGCGCATTCACCCGGCTGAGGTTCCCACCCTCTTCACTCATCACCGCCAGGTAGTCGGTGATGCTGAGCGTGCTGCGGGTGTGGAGCGCCATGAACATATCGGCCACCGAAGTGCCAGCCGCTACCGTCAGCGTCACGCCCTGCGGCACACTGACATAGCTCGATTGGAACAGCACCATGCTTTCAACTCCGGCCAGCGTGAATTTGGCCTCGAAGGTGCCTGCGGGCGCGTCGAAGGGGACCATCTGGGCATACTGCACGCCCGCGCTCACCAGTTCGCCGTTGACATAGCCATCGACTGCCGGCGCACCCTTCACCAGCGAGATGAACATCACCCGTTGGGCCTGCGGGTCCAGCCCGGCCATGATCTCGGTTTCGTCGAACAGCATCAGGGTCGGCGCTTCGTCGGTGTTCCAATCGCCCGTCGCTATCAAGACATAGCTGTGGCCGGCGGTCAGGTCGAATTGCTCAACTGTGCCACCTTCCGACTGCATTGACCGCACGGCCAGGGTATGCGTGCCTCCGTCAAGTGGTTGGTAGTCGCTGACATGAGAGAAGGTCAGATTCCGCACAACCGGCTCGTCATCTGCGCCGACCTGTGCCCGCTGATAGAAAAAGTTCGCAAACCGAATCTGCGCGGCCTGGCCGCGGGCAGCTTCGTCTTGCGCGGCGGCTCCGCCCCAGGGGATCATGAGAAGCGCAGCGACCAGGCCCAACACCATCATTTTTCGCATAACGTACGGCATTCCTTTCGTATGCTGAGAGGCAAACATCTCAACTATAGTCCTGTTTTTCACCAGCGAAAGCGGCGCGCGGCGGCGTTTGTGGCTATAATGCGGAAAGACTGGGAGGATTGCGTTGGTTTTGCTGCGGGGATGGATCGAATGACACGCCGTGACTTTTACCGCATGAGTCTTGTGATCGCCGGGGCGGTGATGATCGCGCTGTTGGGCGGCTGCGAGGTGCTCGACTCCAGTTCGGGCGATGTGCCGCCGACCGTCGCCAGCCTGGACACGCTGCCGACCGCCGAGTTCCTGACGCAGAACGCACCGCCGCCGGGTTTCAGCCAGTTCAGCGCGCCGGGCGTGGATGTGAACCTCAACACCCGGCAGGGCTGGGCCTACACCGTGAGCGGGCGCTTCAAGGGCACGTTCGCCGATGATGGCTCGCCTGCCGAGGGCGACTTCACCGTGTTGGTGCGCGCCAACGAATTGGGCGAGGCGCGTCACGTGATCCTGGATGTGAGCGGCCCGGCGATGCTGCCGGATGGCACGCCGATCCGGCTGGAGGGCGTGCGCTTCTCGAACGATTATTACCTGGTGGACGTGAACGGAGTGTGCTCTACCGACCAGACCGGCTCGGCCATCGCGGACCTGACCGCCGCGCAGTTGATCGGCGGGGTGCGCATGGCTACGCCCACCGGCTTCCAGGACGAGATTCAGGGCGTCCGCGTGTGGGAGTACGGCTTCGCGCGGGAGGACGTGGTGCTGCCGCCGACCACGCTCAAGCTGGATTCCAACAGCACGGTTTCGCTGGAGGCGTCGCTGTGGGTTGCGCCGGAACTCAACGCCGTGCTGCGTTATGATGTGACCCTGGAGCTGGTCCGGGCGCGGCTGCTGTCATCCGAGCGCGCGGTGACGGGCACGCTGATCCTGCGCTACGATCTCGACGTGGCCCAGTTCGACACGCTGCCCAACCTCTCGGTGCCGCACGGCTGCTGAACATCTGCACGCTGCCCCCTGAGCCGCCGAACTTGACCGTTGAAAACCGCCTGAAGTGTGCTATACTGAGGCGGCTAAGGATGGGCGTGTAGCTCAATGGCAGAGCAGTGGCCTTTTAAGCCATTGGTTGGAGGTTCGAGTCCTCCCACGCTCACAGGGTTTTGGGGGGCGATCCAGGTCTGGATCGCTCTTTTTTGTTAGGTTGAGTTTGTTGGGTTGAACTGCGGTGATTCTTTGTTGCGGTGGTTCGCCGGTGTGGGGGCAGAAGGGATCGCACAATGAACAGACTCAGACGGCATGGCACAGGCAGGCGGATCGGCGCGGGCGTGATCGTGGCGCTGGCGCTGTGTGCAGCGGCCCTGGCCGGGTTCGCCTCTGCTGCCGAGGCGCGGCAGGGCACCCCCGCGCCGGAGGTCTTCGCCGAGGCGGTGGGCACGGCCAATCTGCGCGAGGGGCCGGGCATCGATTACCCGGTGGTGGGCGAGATCGCCGCCGGGACGCGCTACCGCGTGCTGGCGCGCCATACGCTGGTGCCCTGGCTGCGCATCGACTGGCCGGGCCGGGCCGGGCCAAGCTGGGTATACGCCGACCTGGTGACGGTCACCGGCGACCTGGCGCGCGTCGAGCAGGTGAGCGGTTTTGATGCGCCTGCCGCAGCATCGACCACTCCGCTGCCTGTCAACCAGAGTCCCACTGCGCCCGCCGTCGCTGCGCCTGGGACGCCGACGCCCACCCTCACGCCGACGCCGTTGGGTCCCACCGTGACCACGCTGGGCGAAGCGAACATTCGCTTCGGGCCAGACCTGAGCTACCCGGTAGTGGCCCGCGTGCCGCAGGGGGCGACCTTCCGCCTGCTGGAGATTCACAGCCTGGTACCCTGGCTGCGGATCGAACTGCCGGAATCTCCGACCGGCGACGGCTGGCTGTACACCGACATCGTCGAGATCACCGGCGACACCAGCCGGGTGCCGCGCTCGACGGTGCAGCAGGTGAACTACCCCACGCTGACCCCTACGCCGCAAACGGTCGTGGTGAGCAGTCTTCCCTGGGCCGGGCAGTCTCCGGCGGGGCAACTGGCGCTTTCGCTCGGTCAGCAGGTGCACGATACCCTGCTGGCGGATGGCTTTGTGCCCTATACTGACCAGTTCGGCTCGGTGTTTGTGATGGACCTGAGCACGGGCGATACGTTCACCGTGAACGATAACATCGCGTTCAGTGGCATGAGCCTGACCAAGATCGCCGTGCTGGCGGCCTATTTCAAGCAGCAGCGCGGCCTGATGAGCGCGAATGAAGCCTTCCTGGTGGCCGATACCATGATGTGCAGCGAGAACATCACCACCAACGCGCTGCTGGAATTGATCGGCGAGGGTGATGCGCTGCGTGGGGCGCAGCGCGTGACCGCGTTCCTGCAAGGGCTGGACCTGCGCGGAACCTTCCTGATGCGCCAGTTCCGCCTGCGCGAGGGCGAGCCGGAAGTCGGCGTGGGGACTCTGACCACCGGTGCGGACCAGGTCAGCGCCCGCCCGGATCGCTATAACCAGATGCTGCCCAAAGAGCTGGGCTTTCTGCTGGCGGGAATCTACCAATGCGCGCAGGACGGGACCGGCCTGCTGACGGAGCGCTATCCGCAGGACTTCGACATCACCAAGTGCCGCAAGATGCTCTACGCGATGGATACCAACGAGATCGGAGTCTTTCTGGAAGCGGGCGTGCCGCCCGATGCCATCGTGATCCACAAGCACGGCTGGGTGGATGATACGCACGGCGACGCGGGCATCGTCATCGCGCCGGATGGCCGCGCTTATGTGGCGGTGATAGCGCTGTATGGCCGCGACTGGCTGGAATTCGAGCAGTCTGCCCCGGTGATCGGCGAGATCTCGCGGCTGGTGTGGAACGGCCTGCACCCGGAGAACCCGGTTGGCGTGGTGGCCGAGTCGGTGGTGCCGCTGGAGTGTGACCCCACCAATCACCCGGTGATCCAGGCGCTGATGGCGTCCTCGCTGCCGATGATCGGGCCTGTGGCGAGTGCGAGCAGTGCGCAGTGAAGGGGCCGCCGATGAACGCGCTCTCGCCCGCTGTTCGCGGTTTCTTGCTCGACATGGACGGCACGATCTTTCTCAGCGACCATTTGCTGCCCGGTGCGCGCGAATTCCTGGCCTATACGGCGGCGGCGGGCATCCCCGTGCTGCTGCTGTCGAATAATTCCTCGCGCAACCGCGCTTCCTACGCCCGCAAGCTGGCCGGGCTGGGGCTTGAGGTGCCGCCGGACCGCATCCTGACCTCCGGCGATGCGACTGCTGCTTATCTGCGCGGGCGGGCGGAGCCGGGCGCGCCGGTTGCGGTGTTCGGCACACCCGACCTGGAGCAGATTTTCCGCGAGGCCGGGTTCACGCTGACCCTGGACGCGCCGGATTATGTGGTGTTGGGGTTTGATACCACCCTGACCTATGAGCGGTTGGTGCGGCTGTGTGACCTGGTGCGGGCGGGTCTCCCTTATATTGCCACGCACCCGGACGTGAACTGCCCGGTGGCAGGCGGCTTCGTGCCGGATATCGGCGCGATCATGGCGCTGGTCGAGGCTTCGACGCGGCGCGGGCCGGACGTGGTGATCGGCAAGCCGCACCGGGGCATCGCGGAGATGGCGGCGGTGCGGCTGGGGCTGCCGGTCGAAGCGCTGTGCATGGTCGGCGACCGGCTGTATACCGATATCGCGATGGGGCAGGCGGCGGGCGTGTTCACCGCGCTGGTGCTCAGCGGCGAGACTCAACCCGCCGACCTGCCGGGCAGCCCCTACCAGCCCGACCTGGTGGTGGACGACCTGGCCGGGCTGCTGGCGCTGCTGCGCGCGCGGGATGGGGCATAACGCCCCATCCCTGGTTCGTTATTCCGCGATGGGCATGTACAGGTCCAACTCCATGTCGTCCATCGATGGCTCGTGAGGCAGGAACGCTTCTTCGAGCCACTGGTGCTGGCCGCTGCGATAGCGGCTGTTCTCGCGCCAGACGACAAATTCCTGCCAGGTCTCAAAGATCACCGGCAGCGTGCAGCGCGTGACCGCGTACAGGCCGCCGGGGAACTGCTTGATCGTGATGCCTTCGGCAGGGGGCACCTCACTGTCGAGGGTGATCCACTGCTCGTAGCCATAGTTCGGGCTGCCCGGCGCGGGTGAGGGGTTGTTGAAGCCGAACCAGCGATGGGGCCTTTCGAGCAGGCCGAGCGGCTGCGCCCAGGCGATGATCTTCTGCCAGGCGAGCGACTCCGGCTCGGTGCCGAAGCCCAGCGCGGCGGCTACACGCATCGGCGGCAGGGTAACGATTCGGATTTCACGGTCAAGCATGGGGTTGTCCTCCACAGAACGATCAGGATATACACCCATCATACCGCCCGATTCCTGACACCTTATGTCAGGAATTTTGAGGTAGACTCCGATCATGTGCAAAGCCCGGCTACGGAAGGATCACCCATGCGCGCGGATCGCCTGCTTTCGATGCTTTTGCTGTTGCAAGCGCGGGGACGCATGACCGCGCGCCAGCTTGCCGATGCGCTCGAAGTCTCCGAGCGCACCATTTACCGCGATGTGGACGCGCTGAGCGCGGCGGGTGTGCCGGTCTATGCCGATCGCGGGCCGGGCGGCGGTGTGGCCCTGCTCGACGATTACCGGTCCGAGCTCACCGGGCTGACCGGGGACGAAATTCGCGCGTTGATCACCTTCGGCAGCGCCTCCCCGCTCGACGATTTGGGCCTGGGAGACAGGCTCAAGGCGGCGCTGATCAAGCTGGATGCAGCGCTGCCGGATGCGCGCCGCGCGGAGTATCGTTCACTGGGACGCCGCGTGTACATCGACGCGGGCGGCTGGGCGCACCGCCTGGAGCCTGTTCCACACCTGACGACACTCTACGAGGCTGTGCGTCGGGATCGGTGGGTGCGCTGGACCTGCCGCCTGATGTTCGGTGCGCAGGTGACCCAGCGGATCGCGCCCTATGGGCTGGTGGCGAAGGCGGGAGTGTGGTACGTGGTTTATGCGCGCGAGGGGACTCTGCATGTGATCGAGGCGGCGCACGTGATCGCGGCGGAGCCGACCGGCGAGCACTTCGAGCGCCCGGCTGGCTTCGACCTGGCGGCCTTCTGGGCGCAGTGGTGCGCGACCTATGAAGAACGCGCGCCTGTGTACCCGGTGCGCGCGCGCATCGCCCCGGCATTGCTGCCGGTGCTGCGCTGGCGATATGGCGGGGCGTTTGAGACGTTGCTGGCTGAGGCCGGGCCGCCCGATGCGCACGGCTGGCGCGAGATCACGCTGCTGTTTCGATCGCTGGAAGATGCGCGCGGGCAGGTGCTGGGTTTTGGCCGCGCGCTGGAAGTGCTTGCTCCGGAGGCGCTGCGGCTCAGCGTGATCGATTTTGCCCGGCAGATCGCGGCCTTCTACGATGAATGCGGCTCAGGGTGAGGCCGCCGTTATTTCTCATCAACCGGCTTGAGGAAATCTGCCACGATGACTTTTTCGCCCACACCGCCGGGGAAGAGCACGCGCACCTGCTCCATTTCGCCCGCGCTCTCGCTGCTGACGACCACGCCCTCGCCATATTTGGTGTGCCAGACCACCTGCCCGGCCTTGAAGCGCGATGGGCCGCGCCGCGAGGATCGCTCGGCGGGGCGGGCCACACTGCGCGCGCGTTCTTGGGCGCGGGAAGTCGGGCTGGCCCAGGTCGTCATGGCGCGGAAGGCGTCCTGGTCGCGCTGAGCGGCTCCACGGCGGCGCAGGGCGGCCCCGTCGCGCACCTCTTCGGGGATGTCGTAGAGGAAGCGCGAGGGCAGATTGGTGCTGCGGTCGCCAAAGACCGAGCGGATGGCGGCGTAGCTCAGATAGAGTCGGTGCTCGGCGCGGGTGATGCCGACATACATCAGGCGGCGTTCTTCTTCGAGCGCGCGGCGGCCCTCGGCTTTTTCTTCGGGCGTGGCGCGCGGGTTACGCTCGGCTTCCAACGAGCGCGCGTGCGGCATGAGGTTTTCCTCCAGCCCTACCAGGAAGACCACCGGAAATTCCAGCCCTTTGGCCGAATGCAGCGTGAGCAGGGTGGGCGCGCTCGCTTCGTCGGTCAGGTTGTCCACGTCCGAGACCAGCGCGACCTCTTCGAGGAAGGTCGCCAGCGGCAGATTGCCATAGCTGGCGGCGACGGCGCGCAGTTCGAGCACGTTCTCGACGCGATCCTCGCCCTGGGGCGTGCCGTCGGTGATGTAGTCCAGGTAGCCGGTGTCGTTCAGCACGCGCTTGAGCAGGTCTTCGGGCGTGGCCGTCTCTTTGATCTCGCGCCAGTCTTCCACCTGCCGCCAAAAGCCCAGCAGCGCTTTGATCGAACGTGGAGCGAGCGGCGCGTCGGGTGTTTCGGGCAGCAGTTGGAGCGCACCGGGGGCGTTGGTGCCCAATTCACGCGCCCAGGCTTCCAATTCATCGAGGGTCTTCAGGCCGATGCCGCGCGTGGGCACGTTGATGATACGCGCCAGGCTCACGCCGTCGTCCGGGTTGTGGATCAGCCGCAGGTAGGCGATCAGGTCCTTGATTTCCTTGCGGCCATAGAAGCGCGTGGCCCCGATCAGGCGGTAGGGCATACCGGCGCGCAGGAAGGCTTCTTCCAGCGCGCGCGACTGGGCATTGGTGCGGTACATGATGGCGACATCGCCGGGCGCGTGCTCACCGGAGGCGGACAGTTCCGCGATGGTTTCGACCACGAAGCGCGCTTCGTCTTCTTCGTTGTAGGCCTCATAGATGAACAGGCGCGGGCCTTCTTTGCGCTGGCTGAACAGCGATTTGGGGGTGCGGTCGGTGTTCTGGTCGATCACGCCCATCGCGGCGTCGAGGATGGCCTGGTGCGAGCGATAGTTTTCCTCCAGCAGGATTTTGCGGTGCTGAGGGAAGTCTTCTTCAAAGCGCTTGACGTTGCGGTAATCCGCGCCCCGGAAGGCGTAGATGCTTTGGTCCGGGTCGCCCACCGCGAAGATATTTTTCCGCTCACCGGCCAGCAGGCGCACCAGCACGTACTGCGCCATGTTGGTATCCTGGAATTCGTCCACCAGCACATGCAGGTAGCGGTGCTGGTAGCGGGCGAGCGTCTCCGGCGAGTTCTGGAACAGCAGCACGACGTGCATCAGCAGGTCGTCGAAGTCGCGCGCGTTGCTGGCGCGCAGCAGTTCATCGTAGCGGGCATAGACCCGGCGCAGCTGCTCGTCCCGGTAATCCTGCACCTGCAAGGTGGCCGGGGTGATCAGCTCGTTTTTGGCGGCGGAGACTTTATTCAGCATGGTGCGCGGGTTGGCGATCTTGGGGTCCAGGTTGAGATCGATGACCGCCTGCTTCATCACCTGGAGCTGGTCGTCGGTGTCGAAGATCACATAATCGCGCGAGAAGGTGGTGTAGTCGGCTTCCTGGCGCAGGATTCGCGCACAAATGGCGTGGAAGGTGCCGATGGTCAGGCCGTCGAGCTTGCCGGAACCTTCGAGCAGGGCCAGCACCCGATCTTCCATCGCGCGCGCGGCCTTGTTGGTGAAGGTCACCGCCATGATACGCCACGCCGGTACGTCCATCTCCTCAACCAGGTAAGCAATGCGGTGAGTCAGCACGCGCGTTTTGCCGCTGCCCGGCCCGGCCAGGACCAGGACCGGCCCGTCTCCTGCGCTGACGGCTTCTCTCTGCTGAGGATTCAACCCTTCGAGGATGTTCGATGTCACGCCCACGCTCCTTTGTTCTATGCTGCGCGCTATTGTAGCGGGCAGGTGGGCGTGCTGCCAGGGTCAGCAGCGTTATTGACCCGAACCCCGCGCGGCGCGGTTTGAGTCCGCGCGGGGCCGGGCCAGAATCACGTGCGAGGATCAGTCATCGCCGCTGCCGCCGCTCACCGGCGAGTGGCTGATGACTTCGCGGGGTTTGCTGCCTTCCTGGGCCGGGCCGATGATGCCGTCCTGCTCCATCAGGTCGATCAGGCGGGCGGCGCGCGTGTACCCGATGCGCAGGCGGCGCTGAAGCAGCGAGATCGACGCCTTGTTGAGGCGCTGCACCAGCTCGACCGCTTCCTGGTACATGTCATCGGTGCCGCCCCCCGAGTCATCCAGTTCGGAGTCGGCCCACAGGGTGGGCTGCGGTGGGCGGCTCGGCTTCGACTTGCGGTGATCGCGCTCGCCGGCGGTGTCGAGGGCGATGGACTCCATCCGACCGGAAGAAGCGGGCGTGACCAGCGGTGAAGGCCCGCTGCCGGGATCGCCACCGGTTGGCGATTGAGTCTTCCAGTAGCGCGTGATGGCGTTGATCTCTTCGTCGCTGACGAACACGCCCTGCATACGGAGCGGCGCGGCGGCATCGGGCGACTGGAACAGCATATCGCCACGACCGAGCAGCTTTTCAGCGCCCGGCTGGTCGAGGATCACGCGCGAG
>DAOUFU010000226.1:0-2620 GCA_034429275.1 Anaerolineae bacterium
CCCCCATCCATAGTTGTGGGTAACGCATAGCCGAAAACTTTCGGAGAGGGGGCGGAGCGGCCCGGTTTTGGCCGCGCGGGGGTGAGGCCGGGCCCCCCCCACAGTCTCATGCCCCGAAAATGGAATACGCCCAGGCACATCGGGCGCGGCTGGTGAGCCGTGCCCGCCGCGCGATTAGGGCGAGTCCTTCAGCAGCGCGCGCACCCCGTCCGCGATGACCTGCGGGTCCACACCGTAGGGGTAGATGATGTGGAGATCGCCCTGTGGCCCGACGACGAAGGTAGACGCCGTGTGATCGACCAGGTAGTTGGTCTCATTCTCATAGTTCACACGCTGGAAGAAGACGCCAAAATCGCGCGCGATGGTGCGAATGGTCACTTCATCGCCGGTCGCGCCGATGAAGGTGGGATCGAAGGCGGGGACATACTGCGCCAGTCGTTCGGGCGTGTCGCGCGCGCCATCCACGCTGATGAACAGCACCGCCAGCCGTTCCGCATCATCGCCCAGCAGGGCTTTGGCGCGCTTGTAGCTGGCCAGTGTCATCGGGCAGACATCCGGGCAGTTGGTGTAGCCGAAGTAGATCAGCACCACCTGCCCGCGCAGATCGCTGAGCTTGAACGGCTGGCCGGTGTGGGCGGTCAGCGCCACCTCGCCGAGCGGCTTGGGCGGATTGAGCACCGTGCCGGGCAGGGGAGTCGCAGTGGCGGCGGGCGATGATTCGCCCGATCCGCAGGCGGCGAGCAGGCCCGCCAGCACCGCCCACACCAGCAGCGCGGCCAGGGCCGCGTGTCGTCGGCTCATGGGGTCAGCTCCCCGCGCCGGTGGCATCCATCGCGCGCACCTCTGCCGTGACGGTCAGGCTCGCGCCGGACTCAAAGGTCAGGGTGAGGTCCACGCTGTCGCCAGGGGCCAGGTCGCGCTTGAGGTCCAGCAGCATGATGTGATAGCCGCCGGGCTTGAGTTCCACGCTGCCTTTGGCGGGCACATCGATTCCCTCGACCGGGCGCATCTGCATCACGTTGTCGGCCCCGACCGTCGTCTCGTGAATCTCCACGGTATCGGTCAGGTCGGCGGGGGCGGAGGCGGCAGTCAGGCGTTCGGCGTCGTCATCGGCGTTGGCGATGACCATAAACGCGCCGGTGGTCGTGCCGCTGGTGGCCGCCCGGACCCATGCCCCGCTCACGGTGAGGGCTTCGCCTTCGCCCTCGTCGTCCTCTTCATCGTTCATGGTCAGCACGGCATAGAGCACGGCCAGGCCGAGCGCAATCAACAAGACGAGCATCAGGTAAAAGAGTCGCTTACGTTGGGGTGTCATGATCGATCCTTTCGAGTCATGCTGCGAACATCAGGGGACACTGTAGGTAAATTCGCCGCGTACCGGGCTGCGGCCCAGGTTGACGGCAGCCCCGGCATGGCGCAGGAAGTCCAGCCCGCTCACCGTCACGGTGATGGTCCACTCGCCCGGCTCCAGCGCGACATTCGCGCCGTAGTGGAACCCCAGCAGCGGGCCGATCACCGGCTCTAGCGGTATCTTGAATTCTGCCGGACCCTGCGTGAAGGTCAGCGTCACCGCTGCGCCGGGCAGTTTTTCCTCATAATTCACGGTGTGATCGGTAATATCGACCACAAAATAGCGCGCGTTGGGTCCGGCGTCCTGTGGTGCGCTGATCCCATCCGTCACGGCGTAGAGCGTTTGCGCGGGCAGCGTACCCAGCGCCACATGCAGCCCGCCCCGGCTGAAGTCGCCAATGGGCTGCACCGAGGGCGGGACATCCACCACGCGGCCCTCCGCATCCAGCCGGAACTCGCCGGACCATTCGACCGGCTCCAGCCAGACGGATTCGGCCCCGGCCATGCGCAGCACGTTCACCGCGCTGACCGTCACCGTCCACGCGTAGGCGGCATCGTTAGGCAGGCGGAAGTTCTCGCCAAAGTGGTAGCCGTGCCCGGCGGACATGGTCGCGGGGGCATCGGCACGCACGACCACCGCGCCCGACTGCGCATCGCGGATTTCGATGGAGACCTGGACGGGCAGCCGCTCACCGGGCATGATGCGCGCGTCGATGACATCGAGCGTGACATGCTTGATCTCGGTGGGTTCGCCTTCAACAGGCGCGCACAATTCGAGCTTGCCGTCGACGATCTGGTAGAGATCGGCCCCCGGTGTGACGTTGAAGACCAACTGCATATCGTCCTTCACGGTGACGGCCAGCCCTGCGCCGTGCGTGTGTGCACCGGCGGGCAGCGCGGCGCAGTCGCAGGTGGGGCAGGTGCCGGGGTCATAGGTGAGCAGGGCGACGATGAACACAGGGGCGAGGATGGCGAGAAAGATGATCGGGTAGATCAGTTGTTTGTGGCCGTGCATGGCAGTCCTTTGAGCCTGGTGGATGAGTGAGCGGCGCGCATGTGAAATCTTTCCCAGATTATACACATATTGAGTCCGGTTGGTCCCCTTGCGAGAGAGGTGCTATAGGGCAAACGCAAAAAATCTGTTTCGGTTGATGCGCATCGCCTGCCCCTGATGCACTTTGGCCAATTGATCGGATATGAGAGGCGAATGGCTGGCCTCACCCCCGCGCGGCCAAAACCGGGCCGCTTCGCCCCCTCTCCGAAAATTTTC
>DAOUFU010000227.1:0-4644 GCA_034429275.1 Anaerolineae bacterium
TCAGAAAGTGTTACCCATGTCTCCGACGATGTGTTACCTATCTCTCCGGTCTATACAAATTTTCGGAGAGGGGGCAGACCAAGCGCCTCCCCAGAGGCGCGCAGGTCAGGGGTGAGGCCGGACTCTCGCGGGTCATCCTAGCCGGTTATTGTCTCAATGAGCATGTGCGTGCGGCGAAACCCAGTTGGCAGCGCGAACGCATCATGTTAAGATATTAATTGCAGGATGATCAAAACCTAAAATAGCCCCTATACGTCCGGCACAACTGCCCGGTCTGGTCGGAGAGATTCCAGGGGGTGATGCGCGATGAACTTTGACAGAATGAAACGACTGCTCGGTATAGGGTTGATCGGGCTGCTGGGACTGATCATGACCGGCGCATCGCTGGCGCAGGACTCGCGCCGGGAAGTCGTCATCGCCGAGGTCGAGGGGGTGATCAACCCGATGACTGCCCGCTATCTCGACCGTGTGCTGGAGGACGCCGCCGCGCGCGATGCGCAACTGGTGGTGATCCAGATCGACACGCCCGGCGGCCTCGATACCTCCATGCGCGACATAACCAAGACGATTCTCGATTCGCCGGTGCCGGTGGCGGTGTATGTGACTCCGCCAGGGGCCAGGGCTGCCTCGGCGGGCCTGTTCATCCTGATGGCGGGGCATATCGCCGCCATGTCGCCCAGCACCAACACCGGCGCGGCTCACCCGGTCGGGCTGGGCGGCGATTCGGACGAGGTCTCGACCTCGAAGGCGGTTAACGACGCGGCGGCGACCATCCGCGCACTGGCCGAGCGGCGCGGGCGGAATGCCGAATGGGCCGAGCGCGCAGTGCGCGAGAGCGAGTCGGTCACCGAGACCGAAGCGCTCCGGCTGGGAGTCATCGACGTGATCGCGCGCGATCTGCAGGACCTGCTCGAACAAATCGACGGCAGGACCATCGAGACTGCCCACGGCGACGTGATGCTGGACCTCTCAGGCGCGCCCCGGCGCGAGATGGGCATGACCCTACCTGAACGCCTGATGCACCTGCTGACCGACCCGAACCTGGCCTTCATCCTGCTCACGGTGGGCACCATCGGCATCATCGCGGAGCTATATAACCCCGGCGCGCTGGTGCCCGGCATCACCGGGGTGATCTCGCTGATCCTGGCGTTTCTGGCGCTGGGCAACCTGCCGACCAACTGGGCGGGCGTGGCGCTGATCGGGCTGGCGGTGCTGCTGTTCATCGCAGAGCTAAACACCGACGGCACCGGGTTCCTGGGCCTCAGCGCGGTCGTGGCGTTTGTGCTCGGCGGCCTGATCCTGTTCCGCCCGATCCGCACGGGGTCGCCTGCGCTGCCCGATCTGCGCGTGGACCTGTGGTTGATCGGCACCACCACCGCCGGTATGGCCGCCTTCATGCTGCTGGTGATCGGCAAGGTGGCGAGCGCACGGCGCGCGCCAATCCTCACCGGGTACGAGCACTACATCGGCCAGGTTGCCAGCGTGCGGCAGGCGCTGAACCCGAACGGGCGTGTGTGGTTCGAGGGACAGAACTGGAACGCCACGACCAAAAGCGGGCGCACCATCGACGAAGGCGAGAAAGTGCGCGTGATCGGCCTGGACGGCCTCACGCTGATCGTCGAGCCTGCCGAAGAAGACCCGGCCAGGCCGGGCACCCGCCGGTGAGGCTCTCACCGGCCCAACCATCGGAGCATTCAGGTGTGGTCCACCAGGGACCGGGGCGCGCCGCACTGCGCCCTGGCAGCCCGTTTGGAATACACCCCCATATGCTGTGTATCCGTGCAGTATGAGAGGAGTATCTTATGGGACCTGGAACCAGCTTATTCCTGCTTGTCGTGCTGGCGGCCCTCGTTGCGGTCGCCTCGGCAGCCGTTCGCATCGTGCGCGAATATGAGCGGCTGGTCGTGTTTCGCCTGGGGCGCGCGTTGGGATCGCGCGGACCGGGGCTGGTCTTGCTGATCCCCTATGTCGATCGGGGCATCCGCGTGGACCTGCGCGAAATATTCTTCGATGTGGACCCGCAGACCTGCATCACCAAAGACAACGCGCCGCTCTCCATCGACTTTCTGGTGTATATGAAGGTGATCAACGCCACCGCCAGCGTGCTGGAAGTTGAGGACTTTCGCGGCGCGGCGCGCGGGATCGCCATCACGACGCTGCGCGCCCTGGTGGGCGATATGAACCTGGACGACGTGCTGGCCCGCCGTGACCAGCTCAACGACATGCTGCAAGGCAAGCTCGACGATGTGACCAACCGCTGGGGCATCAAGGTGACGGCGGTGGAAATCCGCGAGATCATCCCGCCGCGCGAGATCCAGGAAGCGATGAGCCGCCAGATGTCCGCCGAGCGTCACCGCCGCGCCACCGTCACCGAGGCGGATGGCAAGCGCGAAGCCGCCGTCAAGGTGGCCGAAGGCGAGAAGCAGGCCCGCATCTTGCAGGCCGAAGGCGAGCGCCAGGCCGAGATCCTGGTGGCGGAAGGCGAGCGGCAGGCGCGCATCCTGCGCGCCGAAGGGTTCGCGCAGGGGTTGGAGAAGGTCTACGAAATCGCGCGCGGAGTCGACAGCAAGACCATGAGCCTGGAATATCTCGACATGCTCAAGCAGCTTGGAGCCAACGAATCGACCAAGATCGTGGTCCCGGTCGAGTTCACCAACCTGCTCCAGCCGCTGATGGAGCACACCCGCAACGTCCGCGACGGGGCGTAATGAGGATACCGGCCTCGTCTCTCTGCCCCGTGTGGCGTGACGAGGCCGGTCTGTTCTTGCGGGGGGTGGCGCGCTATTCCGCCGGGCGAAGCAGCGCTTCCGCCGTCCAGCGATCGGTGATCAGCACATTGACCAGGCGACCGCGCAGCGCGCCGCGAATGGCAGCCCATTTCCGTTCGCCGCCCGCCGCGGCCACCGTGCGCTCGACCTTTTGGAACTGCTCCAGCGACATGCCGATCACCCGCTTGTCGAGCGGTGAATTCACCGGCACGCCGTCCGCATCAAAGAAACGCATACAGATATCGCCCACTGCGCCCATCTCGCGCACGGCCTCCAGTTCCTCACGCGCGAAGACATTGCCGCTGCGCGCCAGCAGTTCGGAGGGCTGGATCGCCCCAATGCCCACCAGCGCAATCGTCACCAGATCGAACAAGGCCACCGCCTCGGTCACAAACGGGTCTTCGAGCAGGATTCGGCGCGCGTCTTCTGATCCCACAATGCCCGGCGCGGGCAACGAGACCGCCCGCCCCTGCACCAGCCGCGAGAGCCGGTCGGTCAGCCGCGCGGCGTGAATCTGGGCGTCAGGGTTGCCCACGCCCCCCAGGATTTGCACCACGCGCGCATTCGAGGGGCGTGTGAGGGGGTGCATGGCGTCAACCATCGCCAGCAGCGTGGCACTCCATGACGAGATGCCGATCACGTCGCCGGGCTTGAGCGTGCTCTCGACGTAGTAGGCCGCCGCTGCGCCGATGATCTGCTGGATGGTCGGTTCGTCGCGGGGGTCTTCGCAATCCACCACGATCGCTTCGCGCAGGCCGTAGGTCTGGACCAACGCGTCTTCCAGGTCGGCATAGACCCCGACCGGCAGATTGACCGTGATCCGCACGATGCCTTCGGCCACTGCGCGCTTGAGCAGCCGCGAGATGGTCGCCTGCGAAAGGTCTAGCCGCCGCGCGATATCCGACTGGTTGATTCCCTGCCTGTAATAGAGCTGCGCAACCTTGCCCATCAGGCGAAGCTCGTGCACAGGCGTTGTCGACCCACTTGCCATCATTTCTCCCCCCGGTTTACGGTTCGTGTGATACGCCCACTCACCATAAACCAAAATCTGCTTGACTTCATTGGCGATCTGATATAAACTGGGTCTATGAATATATATTATACGATGAATAATTATTCAGATCAAGCAGGGCAGCGGTTTTTCAGGCGATTTTGATCGCCATTCACAAAAAGCTGACGCCAAAAATCTGTTAGGAGTACGCTCATGAGTTCGCGTTTTGGCCCCCCCGTTCGCCCCTTCGTCAGCCTGATCTTGTTGTTCTCTGTTGTCCTGGCCGGTTGTGTGATCGCCCCCGTGCGCACGCTGGAAGAAGATACCGAAGCCAAAGCGGGCTTCAACCCGGAATCCTACGTGGAGAGCATCTGGGAATCGCAGGTGCTGCCCACCTACCGCGAAAAGGCCCAAGACTTCGCCACCCTGTACGCCGATCTCACCGCCAACCGCGACGCCGCCATCGCTGCGCATGGTCACCGTTCGGGGACCGGCGCATACAGCTTCATGGTGCGCGGGACGGGCACCCTGCTCACCTTCGATACCAGCTCGCGCTCCGGCGTGGCTGTGCTGGACCTCGATCCGCCAGATGGCACAGCAGACCTCTCGCTGGCGATCGGGCCGCTGATCAAGGTCAGCCAGCGGGCCAGCGTGCGCGACGCAGTGGGCTTCATCTCGTATGGCAGCTTTGTTAACCAGCAGGAATTCGCCGGGGTGGCCAACGCGATGGGCGTGCGGATCACGGCGATGCTGGCCGAGCGCCTGGGCGCGGAGAATGTGGACGCGATCAGTTCGCTCGACCCGGCCACGCTGGAGGGGAAAAAAGTCTCGTTCATCGGGGCGTTCTCGCTCGATGATTTCGCCAATCCGATCGTGGTTCCGGTG
>DAOUFU010000228.1:0-1726 GCA_034429275.1 Anaerolineae bacterium
TTCCCGTGGCCGGGGCGCTGCCGATATAGCGGGCGGCGATGTCTTTGAGGCTGCGGAGGCGCTGGGCGCTGTCGGCCTGGCCGTTTTCGTCCAGGTCGCGGGCGATGGCTTCCATGAACTCGGTGAGTTCCGGGCCGAACTGGGGCGCGGCAGACCTCAGGATGTCGTGCGCCTCGTCCTCGGTGGTGTTCATCAGGTCGTTGATCAGGCGAATCTGCGGCGGGGCGCTCTCGCGCAGGGTTTCGAGCCCCTTTTGCAGCACCAGCTTGAGCCGGTCGGCGGTCTGGGCGTCGTTGTGCTGTTCGGCGGCCTGGATGTTGGCCTGCAGGGCGGCCAGGAAGGTATCGTCAATCATATCCAGGCGGGGGCGATTGGCGGCGTCGATGTCCTCGCTGCTGGCGATGACGCGCAGTGTATCGGCGGCGCGCTGGATGACGGCCTGGGTCTGCTGATCGATGACGGCGACCAGCTCCAGCAGGCGGTCGCGCAGGTGCAGCAGGGTCTGACGCTCATCCCCCTCGGTAGCATCAATGCGCTGCGAAAGCTCCTGGAAGAAGACGTAATCGAAGGCGGGGCGCATCAAGCCGACGACGGCCTGCACGCGATCCTCATCCCCGGCATAGCTGATGACCAGGGACATAAAATCCTCGCGGGTGATGCCCTGACCCATCGCTTGCAAGGTTTGAGCGACCTCTTGCACGACTTCTTCCTGGGCCTGGGCCGCGGCGATGATCTCCTGGCCGATGTCGGTATTGGCGATCAGGTAGCTGTAGAAGGCCATCAGGGCCTCGGCCAGGGCAGGCTGGCCGGTATCGGCGGCATTCTGCGCGGTGACCAGGGCCATCTGCAGGAAGTCCTGGTCGATGTGGGCGGCGTGTTCTTCGAGCAGGGCGGGCCACTGATCGGGATGCACGGAGAGGAACATCTCCATCACGCGCATTTTTTCGCGCTGGGCTTCGCGCATCTCGGCGGTGATACCATCGGCATCGAGGATCATGTCGATCATGCCGGGGATGGTCATGGCCTGGCGCGGGGTGAGCAGGTAGGCGCGGCGTTTCTCCTGGGGGATGCCGTTGATCACATGGCGAGTCAGATCGCCGATGGCGCGCTCGCGCTCGGCGGCGCTGATGTTGAGTTCCATCGGCACGTAGACGAGCAGCAGTTCCTTCTGGGGGTCGTGGTAGATCAGCGGTGTGCCGATGGCGATGTTGTGGCCGCAGTTGGGGCAGGTGATCATATTGATGCGCCCGGACAGAAAGCGCGCCTTGGCCTGTGGATCGATACCGACGTCGATGATCTGCTCGACAATGGCGGGGAAGTGGTGTCCACAGCGTGGACAGCTCAGGGTAGTGCGGACAACTTGGGACATCAGTGGCTCCTCAACGGTAACGCCAGCCGGGGATCAACCCCGCACGGCGCGGAAACAGCACGGGATAAGCCGCGCATAGGGCGGCGGCGCACATGGGCCAGCCCCATCACAGCCAGCCGCAGCAGATTATCGCACAAAAGCGCGCGCGGTGTGAGGGTGAGCTTGATCCGGGGCAGGGCAAACGCATCAAAAAACTGTTTCGGTTGATGCGCATCGTCTGCCCCTGATGCACTTTGGACATGAGATCGGATATGAGGGCAGCGAACGGCTGGCCTCACCCCCGCGCGGCCAAAACCGGGCCGCTTCGCCCCCTCTCCGAAAATTTTCGGAGAGGGGGCAACCGACAACGCGCCCTGC
>DAOUFU010000229.1:0-12265 GCA_034429275.1 Anaerolineae bacterium
CGACCGGTGGCCCGCCCGGCATCTTTGCCTATGGGTATGACATCACGGCGGAAGACCCCGCTTTCCTGTTCACGCTTTCGAAGGGCGAAAAGCTGACGGCAGAGAACGCCGCAGACGGCATCGTGCTGTCGCGCCTGCTGGCCTCGAACATGAACAAAGAGGTCGGCGATACGGTTGTGCTGAAGGTGCCGGGCAACGTCAAAGAATTCAAGGTGGTGGGCATCGCCGATTTCCCGATCGAGCAAGCCTGGGCTGCCTGGGATGTTTTGGCCCTGCTGCGCGACTCGACGATCGATACCATCACTTCCGACTCGCTCATCCCCGCCAACGCGATCCCCGCAGAGGCGCGCGGGTTCATCAAATATGCGACTGTCGCTGCCGTCGATGGTTACTCTAACCCGGCAGCGGCGGGCGCTCTGCCGGGCACACTGGTGATCGGCTTCACGTCGAGCGTCAGCCAGTTCCTTCAGTTCGAGGATGGCGCGTTTGCCAGCGTGGACCAGCCCGGAGTCATGATCAGCAGCGCGATGGCCGAGCAGGGCGGCTACCAGGTGGGCGATACCCTGACGCTGTCTTCCCTGGCGAGCGGCGGTCTCAAGGATCAGGCGTATCCTATCGTGGGCATCTTCCTCCCACCCGTCATCTTTGAGCAGAACGCGATGGTCCCGCCCGACTTCATCGGCATGGTCTGGCAAGAGGCGACGGCGCTCGACGGCGCTGTGGTGGAGCGTACCGCGCTGCCGGGCGGCTACTTCGTCAGCCTGAAGGACAGCAGTCCGACGGCGGACGAGGTGGGCGACCTGCTGGAAGCCTCGAAGGAAACATATGTCAACCAGGGCATCGGGACCATCGGGTTCAACTTTGTCGAACTCACCCAGACGATCAGCGATGCGTTTGTGACCATCCAGGCCATCCTCAGCGCGGTGGCCGGGCTGATCGCGCTGGTGGGCGCGTTGGGTCTGCTCACCACCCTGTCGATGAGCGTCTTCGAGCGTCAGAAAGAGATCGGCGTGATGCGCTCCATCGGCGCGGGATCATCCACCGTTGCCATCCAGTTCCTGACCGAAGGGCTGGTGGTGGGTGTGGTCGCCTGGCTGGTGGGCATCCCGCTGATGGTGGGCATTCAATACCTGCTGCTGGACATCACGGGCTTCAACGACACGTTCCCGTTCGAATTTTCGCCTATGGCGGTGGTGGTGGGGCTGATCGGGATGCTCATCATCACGACTATCGCCAGCCTGTGGCCGTCTTTGTCGGCGGCGCGAAAGACGGTCTCCGACATCCTGCGCTACCAGTAATCGCCCGATGGTTTCCGGCTTTCCACCGGGCCAACGGTATGTGTTCACCAGGACCTCCGCACGCGCGGAGGTCCTTTTTGATCGGTCCGCGAAACTGAGCTGACTCGAATGACTGGTCCATGCAGGTGGTATAATGGCAGACAGCCGCGGCGCAGTGCCAGGCCGAGCACGAGATTTGCATTGACGTATGGATAGGAACGTATGAAAGCTTTTTCGCTCGTTTTTCGCTTCGCGCGCCGTTATACCAAAGAACTTGTACTGACTGTCATCAGCATGATTTTGCTGGTGGGCGTGCAGCTGCTGATTCCCTGGGTGATCCGGTCGCTGATCGATGCTGTGACCGAACAGCCGCTCGATGCCGACACGATGGCGCATGTCACCCGCCTGACGATCCTGACTGCCGCCGCGCTGGTGATCAAGGGCGTGCTGCAGTTCCTGCGCAGCTATATGGCGCACATCGCCGGGTGGGGCGTCGTGGCCGATATGCGCAAGTTCCTCTACCAGCACCTCCAGCGGCTGTCGCTGCGCTTCTACGAAGATAAGCAGACCGGCCAGATGATGTCGCGCATCGTGAACGATACCGATCAGTTTGAGATGCTGATCGCCCATGCGGTGCCCGATATCATCGTCAATGTGCTGACTTTTGTCGGCGTCAGCACCATGCTAATGCTGCTGAACTGGAAGCTGGGTCTGATCAGCCTGGTGCCGGTGCCGTTTGTGATCCTGGTGATGCATGGTTACGCCAAAAAGGTGCGCCCAGCCTTCCGACGACGCCAGGCTGAACTGGGCCAGCTCAACGCCGTGCTGAATGATAACATCTCCGGTATCCGCGAGATCAAAGCCTTCACGCGCGAGGACGCCGAGGCACAGCGCGTCTCGCTGGGCATCGACAACTACCGGCGCTCGCTGCTGTATGCGCTCAAGATGATGGCGATCTTCCAGCCGTTAGTCGATTTCACCTCGTCGCTGGGCATCCTGGTGGTGATCTACTTTGGCGGGATGCTGGTCAACGATGGGGCGCTGCCAGTGGCCGACCTGGTCGCTTTTTTCCTCTACCTGGAGATGTTGTATAACCCGATCCGCATGTTGAGCGACGCCTGGGAGCGTATTCAGGAAGCACTGGCCAGCGGTGACCGGGTGGACGAGCTGCTGCGCGAGAGTCCTGAGGTGAGCGAACATCCCGGTGCGATCCGGCTGGAAGGACGGGCGAAGGGCGCGATCACGTTTGAGAACGTCAGCTTCTGCTACAACCAGGGCGATATGGTGCTGGAGAACATCAATGTCGAGATTTCTGCCGGGCAGATGGTAGCGCTGGTCGGCCCGACCGGGGTCGGAAAATCCACGCTGGCCAGCCTGATCCCGCGCTTCTACGATCCGGTCGCCGGTACGGTGAAGCTGGATGGCATCGACACGCGGCGGATAGAGCTGGAAAGCCTGCGCCAGCAGGTCAGCATCGTGCTGCAGGACGTGTTCCTGTTTCATGGGACGGTGCGCGAGAACATCCGGTTTGGCAACCCGGACGCGAGCGAAGCCGATATCATCCGGGCCGCCCAGGTGGCCAACGCGCACCCGTTCATCTGCGATCTGCCCGATGGCTACGATACACTGATCGGGGAGCGCGGAGTCAAGCTTTCCGGCGGGCAGAAACAGCGTCTCTCGATTGCGCGCGCCGTGCTGAAGGATGCACCGATTCTGATCCTGGACGAGGCGACCTCGTCGGTCGATACGGAGACCGAAATCCTGATTCAGGAAGCATTGGAGCGCCTGATGCAGGGGAAGCCTACAATCATCATCGCGCACCGGCTCTCGACCGTGCGTAATGCGGACCAGATCATCGTGCTGCAGGATACCCACATTGCCGAAGCGGGGACCCACCAGGAACTCGTCTCGATGGGCGGGCTGTATTACCGGCTGTACAATGCGCAGCGTAAGCTCCAACACCTGACAGCATAGGGGATCACCCCAGGCCGGGCGAGATGCGAAAAAAACAAGCGCCAGGGCCAATTCCTGGCGCTGTGATTTGAGCAGTCCGGCGCGGGCTAGACCCAGCCGCGCAGGCGCACGGCTTCGGCCACGCGCTCGACGGCAACACAGTAAGCCGCCAGCCGGGGATGCACGTTGAGTTCCTGTGCGCGGTTGTGCACCGCGTGGAAGGCTGCCGTCATCTTCTCGTCGAGACGCTCGTGCACGGTGGCTTCCGACCAGTAGCGGTCGTAGGCGTTCTGGATCATTTCGAAGTAGGAGACGGTCACGCCGCCCGCATTGCACAAGAAATCGGGGATCACATAGACGCCGTTGTTGTGCAGGATCAGATCGGCGTCGGGCGTGGTCGGCCCATTGGCCAGTTCCGCGCTGATCTTGGCCCGGATGCGCGGAGCATTCTGGGCCGTGATCACGTTTTCGAGCGCGGAGGGCACCAGGATATCGACCGGCAGTTCCAGCAGTTCGGCATTGGAGATCGGCTGCGCGCCGGGGAACCCCACCACCGACCCGGTCTTTTTCTTGAAATCGACCAGCGCCTGCGGGTCGAACCCAACGGCGTTGTAAATGCCGCCCTTAGAGTCCGATACGGCGACCACGACCGTCCCTAACAGTTTGGGACCCAACAGCGCGGCGAACTGCCCGGCATTGCCGAAGCCTTGCACGGCCATCGTCGCGCCGTGCGTGTCGATGCCCAAGACGCGGGCGGCCTCGCGGATGCAGTACATGCCGCCGCGCGCGGTCGCATCTTCGCGGCCTTTTGACCCGCCCAGCGAGAGGGGCTTGCCGGTGATCACGCCGAATTCGTTATAACCGCGCAGAATGGAAAACTCATCGGCCATCCAGGCCATGATCTGGGGGTTGGTGTAGACATCGGGCGCGGGCACGTCCATCTCCGGCCCCAGGATGCGCCCCACCTGGCGAACATACGCCCGGCTCAGCCGTTCCAATTCGCCCTGCGACATTTCTTTGGGATTGCAGATGACGCCGCCCTTGCCGCCGCCCAATGGGATATCAACCACAGCGCATTTCCAGGTCATCCAGGCGGCCAGAGCGCGCACAGTGTCGATGGTTTCATCGGGATGGAAGCGGATGCCGCCCTTGGTGGCCCCGCGGGCGTCGTTGTACTGCACGCGGAATCCCTTAAACACCTTGGTGACGCCGTCATCCATCTTGACGGCCAACGTCACGTGCAGCTCGCGGACCGGCTCGCGCAGGAAGGCGTGAATCGCCGGGTCGAGCTGCAACACGCGCGCGGCCTCGTCAAGCTGCGCCTGCGCAATGCGAAAGGGGTTCAGCTGCTCTGTCGATGGTGCCATAGCTTCTTGTTGTGTCATGCGTCCACCTCGCCTGTGATTCTAAGTGATACGCGAATAAAGGGGGCAAATCTGCCGGTATGACTTTTAACCTGCACGGGCAGCATTTCGATTGTGGCGCACAAGCATAGACACAACCGGGAAAAATCTCCTGGTCATTACTCACAAAAAGAGACGAGCGGGTTGGACAAAACCGACAAACTCGCCGGATGGCTTTCAGCCGAGATGGGCCGCGCCCAAGTCGAGGATATCGCCCAGCACACCCGCCGCAGTCACCACGGGACCGGCCCCCGGTCCGGCGATAACCAGCGGCAGATCGTGGTAGCGTTCGGTGGTCAGCGCGATGTAATTGGCCGGGCCGCGCAGCGTACCCAGCGGGCTGTCGGCAGGCACGACCTTCAGCCCCACCGTGCCGCCCTGCGGCCCCACCTGGGCCACATAGCGCAGAGTTGCCCCCTGAGCCTGAGCCTGCGCGAAGCGCTCGGCATAGTCGTCGTCCAGGCTGGAAGCGGCCTCCAGGAAGCCCTCAACGGACAGGCTCGCCAGTGCCGCCGGGTAGAGCGGCTCCACCACCAGGTCCGACATCTCAAGCGGCCAGCCCGCCGTGCGCGCCAGGATCAACGCTTTGCGGGCTACGTCGTGGCCGCTGAGATCGTCGCGGGGGTCCGGCTCGGTATAACCGAGCGCACGCGCCTGCGCGATCACCTGCGAATAGGGGATGCCGCGCTCAAGTTCGGCGCACAGATAGCCCAACGTGCCGCTCATGCAGCCCTCGATGCGGGCGGCCTGGTCGCCGGTATCGAGCAGGCTGCGCAGCGTGCGAATCACCGGCAGGCCGGCTCCAACGGTGCATTCATAGCGCATGTGAGGATGGGTGAACAAGTCGCGGGTGGATGGCCACGCGCCGGTCAGCGGGTTTTTATTGGCGATAGCGACTCCGCCGCCCGCCTTGAGCGCCGCGTGCAGCAGCTCACTGCTGCCAGTCGCTGCCGTCACATCAACCAACACGGTCCCGGCGCGCAGCAGGCTCTCAAGCTCGCTGAGAGGGCGCACGTCGCCGGGCAGGGCATCGACCAACAGGCGGCGCTGCCGGACGGAATCCAGGACCGCCCGGAGCGTCTCGTCGGGGAAGCCGTCGGGGCGCGCCACCACGCCGCTGATGTCGGCCAGTGCGACAGGGACCACGGTTAGCCCGGTGCGCCGGGCGACGGCCTCGCGCGTGGTGAGAATCTGGTGCAGCAGCGTGCCGCCCACATTCCCCAACCCGACCAGAATCAGCGGAAGCGTGTGTTGACCAGACATCAGAGGACTCCTGACAGGCGATTGAACCCGGCACCACGCGCAGAACTACAGCGCGCAGCAGATTGTGGCACAGAATTGCCATCCGCACACGTGCCCGGTTTGTGCGTTTGATACCAGCGAGGCGGCATCGCCCATCACAGGGGCCAGAGGATCGGCACCAGCAGGGTAGTCAGCGCGATCACCAGCAGCGAAAGCGGCAGCCCTGGCCGCCAGTAGTCGCCAAATTCGTACCCGCCCGGACCCATCACCAGCGTGTTGGATTGGTGACCGATGGGGGTCAAAAACGCGCAGGAAGTCCCCACTGCCACCGCCATCAGCAGCGGGTCGGCAGAGACTTCGAGGCCCTGGGCAAGCTGGAGCGCGATCGGAGCCATCAACACCGCTGCCGCCGCGTTGTTCACGATGTTGGAGAGCAGCATCGCGCCGGTGACCAGCAGTGTGATGGTGAGCGTGGGGGGAAGTTCCTGGCCGAGGTCGAGCAGCAGGTCGGCGATCTGGTGCGCGCCGCCGCTTGTTTCCAGCGCTTCGCCGACGGGCAGCATTGCGCCCAGCAGCACGATGATCGGCCAGTCGATACTGCTGTAGGCATCTTGCAGGGAGACCAGTCCCAACAAGATCATGGCCAGGGTGGCCGCGATCATGGCGGTGGCGATGGGCAGCCACCCCAGCGCGCTGATCAGCAGCGCCAGTCCAAAAATGGCGAGCGATACCGCCAGGCGACGCGGCTTGCCCAGTTGCAGTTCACGTTCGGGCAAAGGCAGCAGCCCCAACTGGGGCACCGTGTCTTGAAGCTGGGTTTCGTCGCCTTGCAGCAGCAGGATATCGCCCCCCTGGAAGCGAATTTTGCCCAGGCGCTGATCAACGCGCTTGCCGCGCCGCGCGACGGCCAGCAGGTTGATGCCGTAGCGCCGTCGCAGGTTCAGACTGATGGCCGTCTTGCCTTGCAGGGGAGAGTTGTGAGCCACGATGGCTTCCATGACCTCGATGGACCGGGCGTTCAGCAGGTGGCTCTCGTCGCTGCCGACCAGTTCGAGGCGAGCACTGTCCACCAGTTCTTTGATGTCGTCCGGCTTGGCTTCGAGGATCAGAATGTCACCAGCGTACAACCGGTCGTAGTACGAGGGGGGCGGCAGGCGCTGATCGCTGCGCACGATGCCGACAATCACCGCGTCTGCTTCCGTGAGGTCGTGCAGGGCAGATACCAGGCTGCCGGCAAGGGGCGAGTCGTCGCTGATGCGGCACTCGGTGATGTAATCGTCGATGTGGAACAGTTTGCTCTGCGAACTGCCCGCCTGCCGGTATGGCACCAGCCGCCGCCCGACCGTCGCCAGGAACAATCCGCCGACTGCCGCGACGCTGACTCCCACCGGCGTGAAGGCAAACATGCCGAATGCATTGGCCCCGGTCTGGGTGCGGTAGGTGGCGATGATGATATTGGGCGGCGTGCCGATCAGCGTGATCAGCCCGCCCAATAGCGACCCAAACGCCAGCGGCATCAGCACGACAGACGGCGAGAGATCATGGCGGCGCGCGACGCGAATCGCCACCGGCATCATCAACGCCAGCGCGCCCACGTTGTTCATGAACGCCGAAGCGACGATGACCACGCCGATCATGGCCACCATCTGCAGATGGGCGTGCCCCCCCAGGCTGCCGATCCCGCGGGCGATAAAATCGACCACGCCGCCGTTCATCAGCCCCTTGCTGACGACCAGGATCGCGGCAACGGTGATCACCGCCGGGTGGCCAAACCCTGCGAACATGCGCTCATCCGGGATGATGTCCAGCACGCCCAGGGTCACCAGCGCCAGCAGCGCGACGACGTCGTAACGGAGCTTCTCGGTGATGAACAGAATCATCGCCGCCACAATGACGACGTAGACGATCACATGATCCATCGCCGGTCATTCCTTCCTGTGGATGGCTGTATGGCTTTCAAAGATAATCGCTTTCGCATAATGGGCAAGAGCATGAGTAAGGGATCAAAAAAGGCGAGACCCCGTGATGAGGCAGCGGGGTCTCGTGAAGTGATGATCATCAGGCGGCGGGGTCGCTGCTCACCTTACGCATTGGGCACCAGCTTGACGACGGTCACGCCGTCGCCGCCTTCTTTTTCGCCGCCGCGCTCATACTGCTTGACCAGCGGGTGAGCGTGCAGGCGCTCGCGCACAGCCTGGCGCAGTGCGCCGGTCCCCTTGCCGTGAATGATGCGCACGAACGGCATCCCGGCCATGTAGGCGGCGTCGAGATAGTCTTCCATGCTGGGGATGGCGTCCTCAATCGTCTGGCCGCGCATATCCAGTTCGAGGCCGGGCGAAGACGGGCGAACGGCGGCCTGGGCGGCGTCGGCCTTGGGGCCGCGCACACTGCCCGGCACCGTCTTTTTCTTCTTCTCGCGCTTGCTCTCAGATTTCGAGCGGTGCGAGAGGTCTTCCAGGCGGGCGCGCAGCCGCAGCCGCCCCACCGCGACTTCGGCGTCCTCGGCGGTGAGTTCGGTGATCTGGCCTTCGGTGTTCAGCGTGCTGATCCAGACCAGGTCGCCCACGCGCAGCGCGGGCGGTGTGTCTTCATCGGTCGGCAGCGCGGTCACCGGTTCCGGCATGGGGATGGCATCTTCCAGGTCTCTGGATTCTTCCTCGACCTGGCGGATCACATCGAGCGGCTGGGCCGCTGCCGCCAGCTTTTTGCGCAGGCGGCGAATCTCGGCGCGCAGAGCTTCGAGTTCCTGGGCGGCTTCGGCGCGCGTCTCTTCGAGGATGGCGCGGCGCTCGTCTTCGATCTTTTCCAGCCGCAGCCTCAGTTCGGTGCGCAGTTCTTCTACGCGCGTGAACGATTTGGCCGCTGCGTCCGCTGCCCGGCGCGATTCCTCACGCTTTTTGTGAATTTCATCGAGCAGGTCGTCGGCGATCAAGTCCCCTTCGGTGACCATACCCCGCGAGCGTTCGATGATAGCGCGCGGCAGGCCGAGCCGTTCGGCGATCGCCAGCGCATTCGAACGCCCCGGCAGGCCCACGATCAGGCGGTAGGTCGGCGCGAGCGTCTTGAGGTTGAACTCCACGCTGGCGTTGGTGACGCCGGGCTTCTCGTGGCCGTAGATTTTCAGTTCCGGGTGGTGCGTGGTCACCAGCGTGGTGATGCCGCGATCGACCAGTTCGTCCATCAACGCGCGGGCCAGGGCCGCCCCTTCGGCAGGATCGGTGCCTGCGCCCAACTCATCCAGGATCACCAGTGATTTTTCATCGGCTTCGCCCAGGATGGTGATGATGTTGGACATATGCGAAGAGAAGGTCGAGAGCGACTGCTCGATGCTCTGTTCGTCGCCAATGTCGGCGAAGATTTCTTTGAACACCGACAGCCGCGACCCCGGCAGTGCCGGAATATGCAGGCCGCACTGGGCCATCAGTGCCATCAACCCGACCGTCTTGAGGGCGACCGTCTTGCCGCCGGTATTCGGCCCGGTGATGACCAGGGCGTAGATATCTTCTTCTAGCTCCACATCGATGGGCACGACCGTCTTGGGATCGAGCAGGGGATGGCGCGCACCCCGCAGCCAGATGGTGGTGCCGGGGTGCGGATAGCGCACATTCTCGTTGAAGCCGACCAGCTCCGGCGCGCTGGCTTCGATGGCCTCCGCGTATTTGGCTTTGGCGAAGATCAGGTCCAACTGCGCCATCGTCTCGACGGTGCGCACGATGAAGCGCGACTCCCGCCCGATCATCTCGCATAACTCGCGCAAGATTCGGCGGATTTCGTTCTGCTCTTCGAGTTCCAGTTCGCGGTAGGCGTTGCCCAGCTCGACGACGGTCAGCGGCTCGATGAACAGAGTCGCGCCGCTGGAGCTTTGATCGTGGACGATGCCGGGCAGCTTGCCTTTGAACTCGGCGCGCAGCGGGATCACGTAGCGCCCATGACGCTGGGTGATCAACCGATCTTGCAGGTACGGGTGGTTGTTGGGGTTGTTGATGATGCTGCTCAGCTTGCTGTGCAGCCGCTCGAAAGCGACGCGCATCTCGCCACGAATGCGCGCCAGCTTGGGACTGGCCGAATCGAGCACCTGGCCGGCGTCATCGAGCACGCGCGCGATTTCGTTCTGCACGGGCTGGCATTCCTCCAGGCGCTCGGCGATGGACGCCAGCCGGGGAAACTGCCCACTCAGCCGGGTGATGATGCGGCGCAGGCTGGTCGCCTGGCGCAGCGTGTAGCGGATGTCGAGCAGGGTTTGCGGCTCGAGCACGATGCCGCGCTGCGCGGCCAGCACGTCCGGGCGAACATCGCGCGAGCCGCCGACCGTGACATGGTCGTGCGACAGCAGCAGCGCGCGTGCCTCGGTGGTTTCCTGCTGACGATCCTGCGCTTCGTCCAGGTAAGGCGTCGGTTCGAGCGCCAGGGCCAGGTCGCGGCTGGCCGAGAAGGCGGTGTGACGCGCGAGCTGGTCGAGGATTTTGGGGAGTTCAAGCGTTTTGGCCGCTCTGAGATTCATGCTGATCAATCCTGTGTTTCTCCGGCGGAAGCCGGGTAATCGTCTTGTGTAGGGATGGCCGCCAGGGGAGCGATTCCTGCCGGGGCAAACGGCGGGCGCTCCGCAAACAAAAACGCCAGGCCCGTCTTGTTCCGACATGCCCGGCGCTCGCGATCAGCGTCTTGAAGGGGCCTCGCCCCGCAAGGATCAGAGGCGCAACCCGGCAAGCGACTCCGCGAGCATATCGGCGACATCGGAACAACGGGAGTTGGGATAGAACACTTTCACCGGGCGGCCTCCTTTCTGCAAGAACTCTCATAAGCGGACGATGAAACCGCGAGAAGTATAGCGGCGGGGGGAAGAAAAGTCAACGGTCTTGTCGCGCGGGCAGCAAGACCGTTGAAGGATGGCAAACACTCGCCCGGCAGCGCGCCGGTTACGGGGCTTCGCAGCGTGCCGTCGAGATGAAAAACAGCGGCGCATCCGCTGATTCATCGGCGGACACCAGCGCATCCGGCTCGATGACCGTCAGCGGTTGGGGGCGGTACGGGTCGGGCCAATTCTCGTCCGTCTGGGCGGCTACCACGTAGGCCAACAGCAGCAGCAGCGCAAACATCACGGGAATCAACAGTCGTTGCAGGCGCATTACACCCTCTCTCAGCGTGACGCACGAGGGGGTATTATAGCGTGATTCCGCCACCTGTCCAGCGCGAATCACCCGGCGCGTATCCCACGCGATCCTGACGTTGTGGGGGCGACGCTATGCCGCCCCTAGTTCCTGGAACGCTTCGACAGCGACCCCAACAGGCCGCCCGACGCTTTGGCCGCGCGCTGGCCCAGGCCGGGCACACGCGGCAGCAGCGCATACCACCCCAGGCCAATCAAGCCCAGCAGCGCGCCGCTCAACAGTGACTTGGGAACGTTGGCCATCTCGTCGAACCAGGCGGCATAGTAATCGCGGTCGGTCACGCTGCGATCCATATAGTCCGGCTCACCCGCCGTCAGCAGCGAGAGCAGGTACCAGGCCAGCAGGGTCAGCGCACCGGCCAGGATTGCCATCACGATCGCGCCCCGGTCCACCCGCTGGCGCATCATGGCGTAGGATGGCCCGGTGAGCATGGCGATTCCCGCGCCGAGGGCGAAGATCAGGTAAGGGCCGGGGATGCCCAGCAGCCCTTCGAGCAGCGCCGCGACCAACCCGGCAATGATCGCCAGTCCCAGCGCCGTCCCGGCTTCCTGCGGATCGATGCCCAGGGTGCGCATTATATTTGCCACCGGGCCGAGCGCTGCCGGGAGCGAAAAACCGCGCGAATTATGTTCGCCGCCTGCCGGGTTGCGGTTCATCCCGGCCAGGGCTGCGCGTGTATCCGCGCCGCCAGCAGCATTGGCCCCAACCGGTTCCGATTCGCTTTTTGCGGCGGCCAGGCGCTTATCCAGCTTTTCGAGCCATTCCTGGGCCGCGGGCGCTTTTTCGATGGGCAACAGCATGGCGCGCGCCTCGGCATAATCGCCTGCCTGGATCAGGTCGCGGGCGGCCTTCATCCGCCGCGCGATCTCATCTTCCGACGGCATCGGCGCATTCTGCCGGGCGATGGCCGCCTCGACCTGGACCAGCCACTTGTGTGCAGTCGGGTTGTCGGACATGGTCTGCAGAATTTCGCGGGCCGCCTCGTACTGCCGCTGGTCCATCAACGTTTTGACCTGCTGCAATCGTTCGCGTTCGTCGTTCATGCCTTCACCTCACAGGTCTATTCACTCAAGCCACCATCGAGAACCTTCATTGAGCGAGAGCACCTGGCCGCTTCGGAATCGCACGGAAAACGACTCGTGCGGCATGGTGCCATCCCTTCTTATGGTAGTCTTGTGGTCACACAAGGGCAAATGTCAGCACAACGCAGGGTGTGCGCGGG
>DAOUFU010000230.1:0-8023 GCA_034429275.1 Anaerolineae bacterium
AGGAAGCTCACCTGGGCAGGCAGCGAGACCGAAAGGCCGGACGAGAATCCCCCCGAGGCGGCGAGCACAGTTTTGCCCGTTTCCGGCTGAATCAGCAGGATTTCCGGCAGTGGTACCGGCGTGCCAGGCGAAGTTGGGGCGGCGGCGTGAAGGGCGAGCAGCGTTTCCCCGGCAGTGGGCTGAGCGGGCAGGCTGAAGCGCGCGCCCGCGCTGCCCAGGTCCAGTTCGGTGAGGCCGATCGCCAGCGGCGCAGGTGGCAGCGCGCTGCTGTTCACCTGGATCAGCATCTCGCCCTGGCCGCCGGTGGCCTGCAGGACCAGCGCGTAGCGTCCGCTGTGCCCGGCGCTGGGGACCGCAAAGACGACGTTGCCATCGTCGCCGGGCAGCAGTTGAGTGAGCTGCTGGGCGGGGTCGAGCAGCAGGGCCGTGAAATCGAACCCGGTCAGCGGCCACAGCCGCACCTCGAAGCTGTCGCCCTGCATGGCGAGGAACGAGCGGATGACGCTCTGGCCGGAGGGCAGGGTGACGATGGCCGGTTCGTTGTACTGGAGCAGGGGATGATCATCCCCCTGGGCGCGCACGGTGAGGGCCGCGAACGGCTGGAGAACCAGCAGCACGACAAGCCCTGCAGTCAAAAGACGGCGATGATAGGGATAAAAATGAATCATTCTGCCTCCAATAACTCATCGAATCATTTCGGGCGATGGGGAGTGGGCCGGAGTTGGAACGTATATAGAGCTTGCGGACGGTGACCGCGCGGCTCCGGCTGCTCGGTGTTAAGAGACGGCGGCGCAGAGCGGCGCACTCGTGCGCCGTTATGCGCCCAACATCTGGCGCAGGCGCGGCAGGGCTGCGCGCAGCGCCTGCTCGCGGTGGGTGACATATCCCGCGCGTTGGGCGGCGGGCAGGTGATGGATGCTGCCCAGCAGGCGGTTCCACTGGGGCACAAAGAAAATGGACTCGAACGGATAGCCCTCAATCCGCAGCGGATCGGGCTGTTCCAGGATGACGCCGCGCAGCGTGCCGGAGAAATAGTCCACAGGGGGCGCGCTGCCATTGGCGGCGGGCGCGGCAATGGCGAAGGCGGTGCGGAACTGCGCCCCGCGCCGGTCTGGTGGCACTCCGCGCAGTCGCTCCAGGCAGAGCGCAATGATCGCTTCGTCAGTCATGCGCGGCGAGCCATCCCAACGGCGCACGTGGATGCCCGGCTCACCACCGAGCGCGTCGATCTCGATGCCGGTGTCGTCGCCGATGACGATGGTGATGTCGTCGTCCAGCGCGGCGCGATAGGCCAGGGCTTTGAGCGCGGCGTTTTGTTCCAGGGTGGAGCCGTGCTCGTCTACATCGAGCATCAGGCCGATCTCATGTGGCGCGGTGACGGGCAGGCCGTAAGCTCCCATCAAGGTGCGGATTTCGGCGAATTTGCCGGGATTCTGGGTGGCATAGAGCAGGCGGCGGGTCGTCATGGGCGGCCTCGTCAGCGGTTGTGATAGGCATACCAGTCGGGCGGCACGCCGATCAGGATGGGCATGGTGCCGGGTTCGTCGCCGGGGCGGGGCAGGGCGGCCAGGGTCGCCCCGTTTTCCAGCAGGTCCTCGATGATGGCGGGCAGCGCGTCGATCAGTACGGGCTGCACATCGTGCATCAGCACGACCGCGCCATCGCCATAATCGTAGACGCTGTAGTAGCGGCGCGGCTCGAACCAGCTAAGCACCACGTTAGCGTAGACATAGGTCCAGGGCCGCTGAGCAGGCCCGTCCGGGCCAGGATTCCAGGGCGCGGAATCGCCGGAGCTGACGTGCCAGTTGTAGGTGAGGGCGCTCACGCCTTCGGGGACCGGGAAGGGCCGGGCCGATCCGCCGGGCTGACGGACCAGGCGCACGGGCAGGGCGCTGTAGCGCGCGGCGCGCGCCGGTCCCAGCGCGGCGAGGATGGCGTCTTCGGTGCGTTGCCACGATTCGGTCAGTTCGGCAGGGGTTGCGCCGGAAGCGTTGGTCAGGCCGTCCTGTTCCCACAGGTGGTTGCCGATGGCGTGGCCTTCATCGAACATGCGCTGCACCAGGGCCTCATTGCCCGCGATGCGGTGGCCGTGCAGGAAAAAGGTGGCCGGGACGCCGTATTCCTTGAGAATATCCAGAATAGCGGGGGTGACGGTGCTTGATGGGCCGTCGTCGAAGGTCAGGTAGACGGTGTAGGGGCCTTCGGGGGGATCGACATGGACGCCGGGGCCGCCGGATGCGCCGACCGCGAGCGGCAGCGCGGTGTAGATCAGCAGGCCCACCCACAAGGCGATCAGAAGCAGCGCGCGACCCAATTTCCGCATGGGGACTCCGTGGGAGTGGCAAGGAAGCGTGGATAGATTGTGCGACAAGGCCGGGGCAGATGGCAATGAGCGATTCGGGTCACGCGAGAAACGGCTCTCAAAAGCTCTCAGAAACGGGCGTGATAGCTTTTGAGAGATGGAACCCGTTATAACTATCACAAACGGCGCGCCGGGCTGCACATTCGATAACCCGGCGCTGGCGGTTTATTGAGAGGACACGATCATGGATATCACTCGCAACTGGCGCTTGAAAACCAGCCGCAGCCAACTGATGGCGACCCGCGATCCGCAAACCGGCGCGGTGATCTTGCCGGGGCAGACCCCGCCGCGCGAGGTGGCGATCTATACCTTCGACCTCGACGGCGTCGAGAGGGTCACGGCGCGCGCGACTGAGGACCCTTTGGCAGAGGCAGCCCGTTAACAGCGGGCCTGCCAGCACCTCATTGACTGTGAACAGGATGAGAGCATGACCGGCGAGCAGACATCGCAGAGTTTGCAGCATCGGCTGGCCTATTGGAACCAGTTCCACCGCGCTCAGCCGCTCAACGAAGAGGGCGCGGCGGAGATGTTCCCGCTTTCTGGGCGGGGCACGGTGTACAGCTTCACCCAGGTGACCGCCCCGGCGGAGCCGTTTGAGGCGTACGCGCCGTATGCGCTGGCCCTGGTGCAACTGGACGAAGGGCCGCTGGTGACGGCGCAGCTCACCGACCTGGAGGGCGAGCCGGAGATCGGGATGCGGGTGGAGATGGTGATCCGCAAGCTGCGCACCGATGGCGAGCGCGGCATCATCATCTATGGGCCGAAGTTCCGGCCCCTGCTGCGCCCGGAAGCCTGAGCGCGCGGATTGTTCCGTAGAGACTCACAGCCCCGCGATCATCACGGGGCGTTTTTGTTTGTTCCGACCGGCGTATAATAGGGGAAATTTCGCCTGATGACAGGCGGCGGTGATGCACACGAGATGGAGCTTGCCTTATGGACGTGCTGGTGTTTGATGATCATTCCCCACGCAAGGTGTCGCCGAAGGAACTCCCGCGCCTGCTGGCGGAAGAGGAAGCGGCGATCTGGGTGGATATGACCGGGCCGACAGAAGAAGATGTGCGGGTGCTGCTGGACGTATTCGGCTTTCATCCCCTGGCCGTCGAGGATACGCGCAACCAGAAGCAGCGTCCCAAAGCCGAAGAATTCCCCAACTACCTGTTTTTGATCCTCAACCCTATGCGCAGCAAGGGCGCCCCGGAGATGTTCCGTGAACTGGATGTATTCATCGGGCAGCGCTTCCTGGTGACGGTTCACCCGGCGGCAGAGCCGACCGTAGAGCAGGCTGTCGCGCGGCTGGACCCTTCGCGCGTGCCGGGAGCCATCACGACGACCATGCTGCTGTACACGCTGATCGACGTGGTGATCGACGGCTACTTCCCGGTGCTAGACCGCATCGAGGCCGAAGTCGAGCAGTTGGGCCAGCGGCTGGTTCACAAGCCCGATCAGCAAACGCTCGACCGGCTGTTTATGCTTCAGCGCGCGCTGAGCAACATCTGGCACGTCATCGGGCCGCAGCAGGCGATCATGACCGTGCTGACCACGCACCCGCTGGTCTTCATCGACCAGAACAGCCTGTACTACCTGCGCGACCTGGCCGATCACCTGGCGCGCATCACCGACACAGTGCGCACCCTGCGCGATATGCTCAACAGCATGATCAATCTGTACGCTTCGGCGGTGTCGAACCAGCTCAACCGCGACGTGAACCGGCTGACTCTGCTGGCGGTAGCGGTCGCCGTGCTGACAGTCATCGGCGGGTTCTACGGCATGAATTTTGAGCGCACGTGGCCGCCCTTCGACGCGGCCTGGGGCGTGCCGGTGGTGATCGTGATGATGCTGTTGAGCGTGGTCGTGCTGATGGTTTTGTTCCGGTGGTGGCTGCGCAGGTAGCGGGGGCGCGGGGAAAATGCTATGTCACTGGCGGATTAATAAAAACCCCGTCAGCATGAAGGGTAGTGTACCACGCGCTGCCGGACATCGCCAACTATTGGGAGAGTATGCGCGGCAGGTTGGGGGGATACTGTAGGTGTGCGTAGGTGCTGCCCGTTGATGGGCGAGAGGAGATAACACCCGATGAACCCCGATCCGCTGAAGTATTACGCCCAGCCCGGCCCGGTGACGCTGCTGCCGGACGACCCGGCGATTGCTGCGCTGCTCGAAGGGCTGCCCACGACCGTGCCGGGCATCGTCGCGGCGGTGCGCGGCAACCTGCTGCACATCTTCTGGGCGCAGGCGTATGGCGTGACCTTGAGCGACGAGCGCAGGGCTGAGGTGCAGATTCGCTCGGCGGCGGAGATGCTGCGGCGCATCTACGCGGTGCACCCGGCCCCGCTGACCACTCAGCGCCCGAACGAAGTCAAACTGGTGGGCAACTGCCGCGACTTCAGCGTGCTGACGGTGGCGCTGCTGCAAAAGCAGGGCATTCCGGCGCGGGCGCGCTGTGGATTTGGCACGTACTTCAAAGAAGACGGCGCATGGCACGAGGATCACTGGGTGGCAGAGTACTGGAACGCCGACTTGCAGCGCTGGGTGATGGTCGATGCGCAACTGGACGAGTTCCAGGTTTCCAGGCTGCCGGTGGACTTCAACGTGTTTGATGTGCCGCGCGACCGCTTTGTGACCGGCGGTCACGCCTGGCAGAAGGTGCGCCAGCAGGGGGCAGACCCGGATCATTTCGGCATCTTCGACATGCACGGGCTGTGGTTCATCGCGGGAAACCTGGTGCGCGACGCGGCAGCGCTGAACGAGATGCCGCTACTGCCCTGGGATAGCTGGGGCGTGATGGGCGCATTCTTCCCCGGCGCGACCGTCACCGAAGAGACGCTGAGCTTCCTCGATCATGTCGCCGCGCTGACGGTGGATGATAGCCAGTTCGCGGCGCTGCGGGCGCTCTATGAGACGGATGAGCGGCTGCGCGTGCCCCCGACGATCATGAGCTTCCCCGGCGGGCCGGAGCCGGTGATGGTGACGCTGGCCGACGTGCTGACCTATTCCGGCACGGGTGGATAGCAGCGGCCCCAGCCGCATTCTGGAGAAAAAAGACCACGGGCGGGGATGTTTCCTCGCCCGTGTGTTTGTAGAAGCGGTGCGCGGCGGACCGGTCGGCGGCTTAATCCGGCCAGATGACCGGCCACAGCCTGACCTCTACACCGGTGATGGCCGGCGCGATGATCGGCAGATTGGCGAGCGGCACGGGCAGGCCATTCAGCGAGAGGGTGACCCGGTTGGCCGGCAGCCAGCCCGCGCTGCCCTGGGCATAGCCGTACACCATGCGCTCATCGGCGGTGCGGCCCAACACGGCCAGCAGCGCGCCGGGGTTCAGTTCGCCGATGCGTTCTGCGCCAACTACCGGGCGCATTGTGAAATTGGTGGGCGCGGACCGGATGGTGCCCCAGATCACCGTGTTTTGAGCGGCCAGGGAAGTGCCCGGCGCAGGATCGAGCGGCAGGTAGGCGACATCATCGAACGCGGCGATCACCGGCTTGTTCGAATCTGAGAAGGTGAAGGTGATCAGCCGCAGGCTGCCGACGAGCAAATCGCTGTCGAAGGCGGCTGTGACAAATTCACCGTTGAGGTACAGCTCGATATAACCGCCCATGACCAGCACGCCCAGCGTATTCTTCGCGCCGGGGTCGGTATTGGCGCTGTCTGGCTGGAAGAGCGGGATGATCGGCGTTCGCTTCCAGTTGTCGACATATTCAAACGCGACGGTGCCGGCGTGGTCGATGGCGTAGAGATAGAAGGTGTCGTCATCCTGGCCATTGAAGCCCAGGCCCAGCCGGTAAAAATCGGTTTCGCTGACCAGGCGGACAGTCGCCTGGAAGTAGTAGGCCGGGCGATCGGCTGGCAGTTCGGGCAGCATAGCCCAGCGAACCAGGTCGAGTTCGGGCGCGGCGAGGATCAGTTCCTCGCCGATTTCATCGGCGAACATCCACTCCCTGGCCTCGTCGCCGAAGCGATCCAGCACGGGCGTGCCGAGGGCTATCGGCGGCTCGGTGATGACCGATGGGGCCGCGGGCGTGAGTGTGGGGCTGAGGGTCGGCGGCGCGGCGGGAGTCGGCGTGGGTTCTTCCGGCGCGCGGATGATCGGCACACCGTCCACCGCCATCCCCTGGATGATGGGCGGCAGACTGCGCTCCATGAAGCTGGTCGTGAAATTGTTACGCGGCACGATGGCGATCACGTGCAGCCAGTCATTCTCACCCAGGACCAGCATCAACGACCAGATCAGGCGCGCGGCTTCTTCATAGCGCACTTCCAGGGCGGGCACCGTGTAGGCATTGCTGGGCCGCACCAGGCCGGTGAGCGGCAGGCCGAGCGTGTGTTCCAAGGCTGCTTCGGGCGACGAGGTATCGGTCGTGGTTTGCGCCTGGCGCAGGGCATCGGGATGGCCGCGCGCGATCACGACTGCCGGGTAGGCGGCCCGCAGCGGGTGGTCGGCCCCGACCGGGCGCAGGATGTAGGTTGCGCCGAGCCGCTGAGGTTCGACCCAGGCCGACGGGAGGTCGAGCGTGATATGCAGGATCGGCAGGCTGCCGCGCCGGAAGGCGGTGGGCGCGAACAGGTCCGAGGTGATCTCGGTGGACGGCGTCGCGGGCAGCGCGGTGGGGCTGGGCACCAGGGTAGGCGAAGGCGGCACAGTCGGTGACGCCGCCGGCAGCGCGGTCGGCATCGCGGTCGGTGAGGGGATGGGGGTCGGGCTGGCAGCGGTACCGGTCCTCACCAGCGGGACGCCATCGATCTGCAGGCTGCTCACGATGCGGAACAGGGTCTGCCCCATGAATTCATCATCCAGGGCGGTGAGGGTGGGCACAGAGGCCCGGATCATCACCCAGTCGGCGTCGCCTACCACGATGATCGCACCCCAGTAGCGAGTCTGCGGGGTGGGGATCATGACCTCGTAGATCGGGTAGGTGTTGGCCGTGGAGAGGGTGTGAATGCTGTCGGTCACGAACATGCTCTCGACGGCTGCGCCGGGGCTGCTGATGTCTTCGGTGAAGTCTTTCTCCAGCAGGAATTCGGGAGCGCCGCGTGCAATGCGCACCCAGGGGTAACGCTCGAAGTCCACGTCCTGCTGCGGCTTGAGGCTGGCATAACCGAGCACGGGCGAATAGAAGATGCTCGCCCAGGTGGTCGGATATTCAAACGACAGGCCCAATTCCGGAACGGTCGCGCGGGTATAGGCGGTGGGCACATACAGGCGGCTGTCGATGGTGGCCGTGGGCAGCGGCACCGCCGTCGGGACCGGGGTGAGCGTGGGCGGGGGTTCGGGCGTCTGGGTCGCCGTAGGGGTGGCGGTAGCAGTGTCGGTGGCAGTCGGCGTTGGCGTGGCAGTCGGCAGCACTATCACCGGAATGTTCGGATTGCCGGAAATGCGGACCAGTTCCGCCGGGACCCAACCCGCGCCCGCGCCGGGCACGGCGATCTGATACCAGTTCCCATCCTCGCTGACGCCAATCACGATCACCTCGGTGTCACGATCCAGCGTGGCGATGGCCCCGCTGTTGGCATCCGGGCTGGTGCGGACGCTGAGCCGCTGGCTGAGCACGGTGGCGAAGGTGGTCCGCGGCGTGCTGGTCGGTTCCGGCGTATCGGTCGGGGTGGTGGTGGGCGTATTGGTCGGGGCAGGGGTATCGGTCGCGGTCGCGGTCGGTGTATCGG